>JANYFP010000399.1 GCA_025362555.1 Verrucomicrobiota bacterium | reverse complement strand
GGCGGGAGAACGTCGGAGGCTTCCTTGGAGGCGAGCGGAGATAAGTAAATCCGGCCCTTGGGCGTGTCGTAGGTGTCAAGCCGCAGATACATCGGGAATTTTTCGAAATAGATGACAATGATCATGCGATTGATTTTCTTGGCGAGAGGATGAATGCTTAAAATTTCATAATCGAGGAATTCGCCGGCACCGCGCATGAGCGGATCGAGATGATGAATAAAATTGTTGGCGCTATCCGTGTCTTCGTAGAGCGCTCGGGCAAACGGCGTGAGACCGTTTCCCTTCAGTTGATTGAAGGCCGAGTCCAAATTATCTTGGTGGATCTGGCCGTGAAGGCGGCTGCCAAGGAGGAGAATGAGGAGGAAAAATATCGGGGTTTTCATAGTCGATGCGGGTTGATCGAGACGGCGGGAAAATATTTTGCAGGTTTACGCGAGATTCGTTTGAAGACTGCTTCGCCCCGTCGCTTCCAAATTCAGGAGGCGGCGCCCTTCAAAAAGGAGAGCAATCACTTGCAAACAGTGGTCCGGGGCTGGACCGGCTTGATCCAACGAGAATGCCTGCGGCGTAGCAATGCCGATTTAGCGCAAAGCGTTAGAGACAAATAGCTTTGCTGATTTCTTCGGATTTGGCCGGCGAGATCAGTAATGCGACCAAGTGTAGGCCGAATTCCATGGCGGTGCCGGCACCGCGCGAGGTCGTGAGTTTGCCATCGGTTACGATGCGTTCCTGCGCTAAAATATGCGGCAGCTCGTTCGCCACGGAGAAGTGCGCGGTGTAGCGTTTGCCGGCCAGCAGTCCGCAATCGTTGAGCACCGTGGGTGCGGCGCAGATGGCGGCGAGCCAGCGGTTGGCGGCGTGATGTTGCAGGACGATTTCACGCACGCGAGGATCAGCCCGGAGGTTTTTCACGCCGGCGCCACCGGGCAAAAAGACGAGGTCGAAAGCGCGGCCTTGCACGCTGGACAGAGCGCAATCGGCGTGGGTGGTGATGTGGCTGCGGCCGGTGGCGTGGCGGTTTTCATTGAGCGACGCCACGGTGACGTCGACTTCGGCGCGGCGCAGCAGATCGACCGGGGCGAACGTTTCGATTTCCTCAAAGCCATCGGCAAGAATCACGAGTACGCTGGGCTTGGACATAGAAGAATTGTTAACCACTCATTTTCACGAATGGGACATTAATCTTCGTCTGGGGAACCTGAGGATTTGCCCACGGAATACACGGAATATTAAATCCCCTCTGTTTTCCGTGTATTCCGTGTGTTCCGTGGGCAATATTTCTGACGTCTGCGATTTGGATAGGACCGCCGAAATCCAACTTAATATTGGAGTTTTCCCGCTTCATGCATTGGCTCCACGCTTTATCGAAACATGACTTCTCTTCGCGGCAAACGGCTCGTTATTTTTGGTTGCGGCTACGTGGGCTCGGCGGTGGCGCGAGCGGCGGTGGCGGAGGGCGCACGGGTGGAGGCGCTGACTCGGAATCCGGAAAAAGCCACGGCGCTGCGGGCCATGGGTCTGACGAAGGTCGTGGTCGCGGAGTTGTCATCGTCCGACTGGCACGGGCAGCTCTACGGCGGGGCGGATTTTGTGGTTAATTGCGTCAGTTCCGGAGGTGGGCCGGAGGGTTACCGCCAGTCGTATTTGATGGGAATGGCGTCGATTTTGAGTTGGGCGGCAATGTCGGGTATGCCGATTGGAACGATGATCTACACGAGCAGCACGTCGGTCTATCCGCAGGGCGGTGGGGCGGTGGTGGTGGAAAGCTCGCCCGCAGTGGGAGCGACGACAAATGGGAAAATTATCCGGGAGTCCGAGCAACTTGTGGAGAATGTCGCTGCGACGATTTGTGCTCGCTGGTTCATTTTGCGTTTGGCCGGAATTTACGGGCCGGAACGGCATCATCTGTTGAATCAATTGCGCGAGGGGGCGACTTCGTTGGGGGGCAGGGGGGCGCATCACCTGAATTTGATTCATCGCGACGATATCGTGTCGGCGATGATGGCGTGTTTTTCTGCTTCGGACGCAATCGGGAGCCAGGTTTTCAATGCGGCGGATCTTGCGCCGGCGCGCCGAGAAGAAGTGGTGCGCTGGTTGGCCGAGCGTTTGCAGCGGGCGATGCCGGGGTTCGATGGGGTGGCGGGCAGTCGCCGCGGAGGTGAACCGATGCCAGATCGAATTATTTCCAGCAGTAAAATCCAGCGGGTGTTGGGTTGGCAGCCGAAGTATCCGGATTATCGGGCCGGATTTGAGGCGATATTCCGGGAAGATGGAACCACCAATTGAGGTCACCACGAAACACACCAAACACACGAAATAAATTCCCCTGTAATGATTGAAATAGGGGGCCATCACCTTTTCGTGTGTTTGGTATGTTTCGTGGTTTTAATCTGCCTAGTCTGTTCGTGACGCTATTTATGGCTTGAAGGAAATCGGGTGGGGCGGTCTTCATGGTGGTTCGTTACCCACTTTAAATTCCAACCCAATCCCACCATGGCCGGCGTAGGCACACTCCTTAAACAAGCTCAGAAAATGCAAAAGCAGATCGAGTTGATGCAGGCATCACTCGCGACGCGCGAAATCGACGTCACCAGCGGTGGTGGTGCGGTGAAGATCAAGATTAACGGTGCCAGTAAATTTCTCTCGCTGACCCTCGACCCCGAGTTCTTGAAGGAAGACAAAAAACTAATCGAAGAAACGATTCTCAATGCGGTGCAAGAAGCCGCGCAGAAGGCGAAGGAACTCAATGATTCCGAGATGCAACGCATCTCTTCCGGGTTCCAGATGCCGGGGATGTTTTAATCCCCGGAGAAGTGATTTCGGCGAATTGTCGGGCCAGGTGCTTGCGCCATGTCGCATCGAGCCCTTCGACTCGCTTGCGGAATGGGGAAGTCCGCAGTTCAGGAGCACGATGCGGTCGATCGAAAATTCAAAAATCTCAAATCATAAATTCCGATGACTCCGGCTCTCGAACATTTGCAAAAGCTGCTGAAGCAGCTTCCGGGCATTGGTTATCGCTCGGCGGAACGGATCGCGCTGCATTTGTTGGTCGAGAAACCGGCGCGCTTGCCGGAATTAGTCTCAGCGTTGCAAGTGGCGGCGAAAAATGTCCGACGTTGTACGGTTTGCGGGAATCTTTCGGAGCAGGAGAATTGTCCGGTTTGCGCGGATGAGCGCCGGCGAAATGGCCAGGTGTGCGTCGTGGAATATGTCACAGATCTGGCGGCGATTGAGCGATCTGCGGCGTACCGCGGGTGTTACCACGTGCTGCATGGGAAACTTTCCCCGATTCGCGGTGTGGCACCGGAGGATCTCAATATCAGTGGATTGTTGGAGCGCATCAATACGGGTGAAATTAGTGAATTGATCCTGGCGTTGTCCAATGACGTTGAGGGCGAGGCGACCTGTCATTATCTCACCGAACGACTGCCCGCCACGGGCATGAAGGTGTCCCGAATTGGGTTCGGTCTGCCGAGCGGCAGCGGGGTGTTGTACGCGGACGCGGTGACGCTGAAGAGCGCGCTGGAAGGTCGGCGGGATTATACCTGAGACCATTTGGTGGTGGATCGGTCGAAGGCCGTTTTATAATTGAGGGCACCCCGCTCACAAAAACACTGACGTTCCTGATCGGAAAATGAGCAGAGCCTATTTATTTCCGCACCCGTGAATCAGTTGCGGGCTTGACCGTCAGGGCGGGGTGGTTAGCAATGAAGGGGCTGTTCATTGCGGGCGTAGTATATCGGTATTATGCGTGCTTCCCAAGCATGAGAGGAGGGTTCGACTCCCTCCGCCCGCACCAGCTTTCGCCACAGTTCCGACTGGTATTCCAGCCGTTTTAATTAGTCCGGATTTATTCAACCCTGAAAGTTCATTTCCCCTATGAAATCACTGCGATTGATTCCCCTCCTGGCCATTGTGTTGGCCTTTGGTTATACAGTTTCCCGTGCCGAAGATCCCAAGCCAGCCGGCAAAGAAGGAAACTGCTGCGTTAAAGCTGAGAAAGATGGCAAAACCTGCGATCACGCGTGCTGCGTCGCTGCCGCCAAGGAACACAAAAACTGCGAGAAATGTGGCGGCACGAACGAGGTTAAGAAATAATCCTCGCCGCGTTCTCAACGTCACCTGTCACGCCGCACACTTCCCGTGTGCGGCTTTTTTATGGGTCGTGGGCTTTGGTTTGGCTTCGTCGTCGTGACAGAGTGCAGATCCGTCAGTCCGGCAGGGCTGTTCGGTTAGGTGTGATGTGGGTGGGGGCACCCCGCCTACAAAATCGGTCAGCAAGAAGCGCGGCTTCAAGCCGAATAGATTAATCCACCGTTATGCGTTCGTTTCGATCACCGCAGCTTTCACTCGCTGGTAACGGGCTTTGATCCGGCGGGCGATGTCGTCGGGGGCGAGGTCGTAGGCGGCGCGAAGGATTTCCACGCTGCTGCCGTGCTCGACGAATTTATCGGGCCAGCCGATGCGCTCGACGGCGGTGAGGCAACCGGCTTCTTGCAAGGCTTCCATGACAGCGGTGCCAAACCCGCCGGTGATCACGTGATCTTCCATCGTGACGATCAGTGGAATAACCGCAGCTTGGCTAATCAGAAGAGTGCGATCGAGTGGCTTGACGAAACGCGCGTTCACGACGCCGACGGAAAGTCCGTCTTCAGTGGCGAGGCGTTCCGCGAGCTTAAGCGCGTCGGCGACCATCGCCCCGAGCGCCCAGATCACCAAGTCGGTTCCCTCGCGCAACACTTCGGCTTGGCCAATGGTCATCACGGCGGGCTGTTCCTTTATTTTAACGCCGGTGCCGGCACCGCGCGGATAGCGGATAAAGGCGGGGGAGGGCAACTGGAGCGAGGTGTGCAGCATGTCCACGAGTTCGTCCTCGTTCCTCGGTTGCATGACGATGGCGTTGGGGACGCAACGCAGATACGAGAGATCGAAGAGGCCATGATGGGTCGGGCCGTCATTCGGGGAAAGGCCGGCGCGATCCATGCAGAAAGTCACTGGCAGATTTTGCAGGCACACGTCGTGGATGATCTGATCGTAAGCGCGCTGCAGGAAGGTGGAGTAGATCGCGCACACGGGGCGAAATCCTTTGGTCGCGAGACCGGAGGCGAAGAGGACGGCGTGTTCTTCGGCGATGCCGACGTCGAAAAATTGCGCGGGAACTTCCTTGGCGAGGACGGACAGTCCTGTGCCGGCCGGCATCGCACCCGTAATGCCGAGGACCATGGGGTTTGCTTTGGCGAAACGAGTCATCGCGGCACCGAAGACATCTTGATAATTCGGCGGTGTGCCCGGCGGAGATTTTGCGTTCTCGCCGGTGGCGGGATCAAAGGGACTGGCTCCGTGGAATTTTTCCGGATGGGCGACGGCGGCTTCGAGTCCTTTGCCTTTTTTCGTCAACACGTGGATGAGCACGGGCACATCGCAGTGCTTGGCGAATTCCAGGTTTTTCGCGAGGGATTCGAAGTCGTGACCGTCGACCGGACCGAGGTAGCGCAGGCCAAATTTTTCGAACAACGAGGACTCGACAAAGAAGTCCTTCGTCTCGCGTTTCCATTTGGTGTAAACGCGGTTCATGCCTTCGCCAGTGGGGAAACTTTTGAAAAACGCCTCCACGTCGTGGTGGATTTTGTTATAGGTTTCGCTTGTGCTGATGCGGTTCAGGTACTGCGAAATCGCGCCGACGTTCTTCGCGATCGACCATTCGTTGTCATTGAGAATGACGATGAGGCGTTTGGTTGAGCTGACGACATTGTTGAGGGCTTCGAGGGTGATGCCGCAGGTGAAGGCCGCGTCGCCGCAGACGGCGACGACGTGTTCGCTGGAGTTGCGCAGATCACGCGCGGTGGCCATGCCGAGGGCGGCGGATAAGGCCGTGCCCGCGTGGCCGGCGCCGAAGGAATCGTGCGCGCTCTCCCGGCGGTAAAGAAAGCCGGAGGCCCCGTTCGTCTTGCGCAGTTGGCGGAAAAAATCACCACCGCGACCGGTCAGGAGTTTGTGCACGTAGCCCTGATGAGCGACGTCGAAGACAAATTGATCGTCCGGCGTAGTGAAGACACGATGCAGCGCGATGGTGAGCTCGACGACGCCGAGATTGGGTCCGATGTGGCCGCCGTTCTTGGAGGTGACCTCGATCAGTTCGGCGCGGATTTCTGCGGCGAGTAGGGGCAGTTGTTCAGGGCGGAGCGCCTTGACGTCGGAGGGGCCGGCGATGCGGTCGAGAAGGCGGGGGACGGACGGAGAAGTGCTCATCAGTTGATAACAGTGCCGGCGGTTATTCCGCGCGGTCGGAGGCAAACGGTTCGAACGCGACTTTGCCGTCCTTTTTCTTTTTCAGCTGCTCGATTTTGATTTCGGCTTCCTGCAAACGGGCTTCGCAGGCTTTCAATAATTTGGTGCCTTCCTCATACTTGGCCAGCAAATCGGCCAGCGGCACGTCGCCCTGTTCCATCGTGTCCACGATGGCTTCGAGCTTGAGGAGTGCGGCCTCGAAACTGAGTTTGGAAGTCTTGTCTGAATCCACCGCGACACCATGCGGGGGCTCCTCCGGATTTCAACAATCTTTCGCGCGGCGCTAAGGATCAGTGATTTAAGGTTGGCGTGACGCACTATTTCCTTGTGAGTGGAAGGATGGACTGGTTACCCACCGCGGTTGTTGCCCTCGTGATTTTGCGCCTCGTCGCCCAATTGGCCTTGGAGGCGCTGAACCGCAGGGAGGTGCGGCGTAATGCCAGCCAGCGCCCGGCCGCGTTCGTCGATGTGATGGATGAGGCGACCTACGCCAAAGCGGTGCAATACACCCTGGCCAAGAGTCGGTTCAGCACGGTGGAAACGATCTTCGAAGTGGTTATCCTGCTCGCGTTGTTGTTCAGCGGCGCGTTGCCGTGGCTCTGGTTGAAATTCAACGCGCTCTCGCCGGGCGCAGCGTGGAGCGGGGCGTTGTTTTTGGTCGGCACGATGATCTTGCTCGGCCTGCCCGGATTGCCGTTGGAATGGTGGTCGCAATTCCGCTTGGAAGAGAAATTCGGTTTCAACAAAAGCACGATGGGGCTGTGGGTGACGGATCACATCAAGTCCACCTTGTTGGGACTCGTGATCGGATTTCCATTGATGTGGGCGCTGCTGGCGCTCGTGGGCAAAGTCGGTTCGCTCTGGTGGCTGTGGGGGTTCGCTCTGCTGTTTGGTTTTCAGCTGCTCATGATGGTGCTCTATCCAAAATTGATTATGCCGTTGTTTAATAAACTCACGCCCTTGCCCGAGGGCGACGCGCGCACGCGCTTGATGGCACTGGCGGATCGCACCGGGTTTCGCGCGCAGACGATTGAGGTGATGGATGGCAGCAAACGCTCCGGACATTCGAACGCATTTTTCACCGGTTTCGGGCGGTTTCGGCGGATCGTTTTATACGACACCTTAATGGCGCAGTTGGCGCAGGACGGTGTCGAAGCGGTGCTCGCGCACGAGATCGGGCACTACAAGCGCGGCCATATTCCGCAGCGCCTCGTGACGATGGCACTCATGCAACTCGGGGCATTCGCCGCGATCGCGTGGCTGACCAATGCGGCGTGGTTTAATGCGGCGTTCGGCCTGCCGCCGGGGATGTTGGCTCCGACGTTTTTGCTCTTCGGTTTGCTGGGTGGACTTGTGACGTTTTGGTTTTCGCCGATCGGAAATTGGGTGTCGCGCAAACACGAGTATGAAGCCGACGCGTTTGCCAAAGACGCGATGGGGGGGGCGGGCCCGTTGGTCAGCGCGCTGCGCAAGATGTCGCAAAAAAATCTTTCCAATCTCACGCCTCATCCGCTCTACAGCACGTTTCACTATTCCCATCCAACACTCGTCGAGCGCGAGCGGGCGCTGATGAGCTGAGACGCTTGCCCGCGAAATACGCGAAACCAGAAACACGGTGTCCTTTGCTGTCTCCATTTCGGATCGTTTCGCGTCATTTCGCGGGCAAATCGTTTGGTTTATTTTTTGTTGCTTCGGCCTGGTTACGCCCGGGTGGGCATTGACGGTCGCGGCGTATAATGTGGAAAACTATTTGGTGACCGACCGCATGGTTGAAGGCGTATTTAGGCAGGCGTATCCAAAACCCGAGACGGAAAAGGCGGCACTGCGGCAGGTCATCGCGGGGATCTCCCCTGATATTTTAGCCGTGGAAGAAATGGGGCCGCAGCCGTTCCTCGATGAATTTCAACGCGATCTTAAACAGGCCGGGCAGAATTTTCCGTTTACGGTTTTGTTGGAAGGGCCGGACCCTGATCGGCACGTGGCCGTGTTGTCCAAGGTGCCGTTTAAAGAAGTGCGCCCGCACGCCCGACTTGAGACGATGTATTTTGGTCAGAAACAAACGGTGAAACGTGGCGCACTCGAGGTGGTTTTCTCGACGGAGGCCGGCGATTTTTCGCTCTTTGTGATCCATTTGAAAAGTCGGCACACGGAGCGCACCAGTGATCCTGAGAGTGCGATCCAGCGCGCGCTGGAGGCTGAGGCGGTGCGCGACTTGGTGCTGTCGCGTTATCCCGATCCGGCGAAGGGTCGCTTCATGATTTGCGGTGACTGGAACGACACGCGCGGCAGTCGGCCGGTGCGGGCCATGCAGAAGCGGGGTGACCTTGCACTCGGAGAAATCCTGCGCGCGGCGGATGCGCATGGTGAGGTGTGGACGCATTTCTGGCGTCGGGAGGACACGTACAGTCGGATCGATTACCTGCTCGTGTCGCCGGCGCTGAAGCCCTACGTCGTGGGTGGGTGCGGCAGGATCTACGATGGAGCCGGGGTGCCGGATGCGAGCGATCACCGCCCGGTTTTCATGAAGCTCAATGTGACCGCGACGGGAAAATCGAATTGAGCGGTAGGAGCGGCTTGACGCTGCGATGGCAGGTTGGGTCCACTGCCAATCAGTAACCATGCAGCAGAATTTTTGACCTGATCGCAATCACACGGTCCGTACGGTGGAGCGTTCTACTGGCCGGCAGAATGACCTCGAGGCGCTTCAGGGTTCCCGCAGACTCATTGTGACTGACCAAAGAAAGTGACAACTTCGTTTCGTTTTACGGCGCCATCCCACCCATCGCTGCTGGAGCTGGCAGCGTTTTGGCGGTCTTCGGATCGCCAATCGAAAGCGTGGTCGATTCCATCACCTTGTCGTTTTTGTCGAACAGGACGCGGACTGAGATCCTCTTTCCATCAAAGGATCCTTCGAGCGGGGTGCCAACTGCTTCCCAAATGCAGGCCGTGAATAGATCGGCGGCTCCGTGGAATATGGCTCGGCTTGCTTTGTTGAGTTTTCCGTAACCCTGAGTGAACGTGTAAATGTCTTTTTTCCCTTCAGCGGTCGCATCGGAAGTGATGGGCGCGCCGAGTTCGGCGATGACCAAGTCTCTTTCAGTGCCGGGTTTTAAGACGATGAGATTCTTCTTGGACGGCTGATTCGTCGCCATGTAAACTGAGCAGCCGGAACAGAAATAAAAGATGATGCAGGATAGGACCAGTAGTTGAAATTTACGCACGAAAGTATTCTGGTCGGGTTTTAAGCTAGTTTAATCAACTCCGCGGTCGCGGGTACGTCCTTGATGATCTGCGATGGTTCAGGGCCGACGCCGAGGTAGCGGAGATTTGGCAACACGGCGGGAAGTTTGTCGCCGTAGGCCACGGCGAGCAGGGTGCGGACCATCGCTGCAGTGTAGAGCTGAGCGTTCCTCGGTAAATCAGCGAAGCGGCGGACGCCGCAAATATCTTCAGTCCAGCCGGCGTGTTTCGAATAGACGGGACGCAGCATTTTGCGCACGGCTTCGTTGCGCGGGACGTGATGGTAGCGCTGGCCGCTCGCGTCTTCGTACGCGGTGCAAATCAACAGTTCGTAGCCGCCGCTGAGGGCGTCGATTTTGTTGATCATTAAATCCTGGTAGCCGCCGTAGCGGAGGACGTCGCCCTTTTCCACGGCGTCGTACCAGCCGACCATGCGCTGGCGGCCGGTGCTCGTGCCGAACTCGAGTAATTTGAGTTTCACCGTGAGCGGATCCGCGTCGTTCATCTGGGTGAGGAATGTGTGCGTGCCGACTTTCGTATCGTAGGCTTTGGCGACGCCGAACGTGTGGATGCGTTGCACGGGAATGCCGGCGCTCTCAAAAAATTCCGGCGTGAACGTGTGCGAGGCCGTGACGTTGGGCGAGTAACCGTGACGTTTATCGAGCCAGTAGGCCTGGCCGAATTCGCCGATGACGGTGTGGCCGGCGGCCATTTCGCGCAGCACGAGCTCGCGGACTTCCCCGATGTTTTTGGCGAGCGCAGTACCGGCCTGCCAATAAACTTGCGTCAGGCGTTCCAGATTGAGCGTGAACGGTGCGGTGCCGCGAAACTGGGTGAAATCAAATTCTGCTTTGTCAAAGATGCCGAGCTCGATGGCTTCGGCATTCGCACGGACTTCGGCGGTGGTCAACTTGTCGAAGAAGCCGGCAAACGTTTCGGGGGAAACGCGGCACACGTGTTGGATGGTGCGGAGTGCGCGATCAGCGCGCTGCGCGAGTTTGCGGGCAAAATAATTGGGGCCGCCGAGAAAATCGGAGTAAGTGATCTGCCACTGGCCGGTCTCATCGCCGTAGGCCGGGGTGATGCCTCGGCCGGTGGAACCGCGCGGCTCTTCGGCGAGGACGTTGGTGCGGTAATCTTCCCAAGCGAGGTCGAGCAGACGGTGCGTCAGGTCGGAAACCATGGCGCGTTCGTCGATCAAGAGACGGGAATAAATGACGTGACCTTTCTTTTCCAACGGATCGGCTTCCCAGCGGAATTTGCGCGGATCGGCGACGACGCCGGCGCCGACGCACAGATGAGCGGCATCGCGGACAACGACCCCGGCCGGGAGGAGATTCAGTTTAACGCCGCCGGCGGTATGGCCGGAATTCGCGCCCCCGTTAACTTTCAGCACGACGGAGACTGAGGCGGGAGTGCCGCGGAGCTCTTCGGCGACTTCGGGAATGAGGCGACCCTTGCCCTCGTCGCCGAGGGAGATGCCGACATCGGCGATTAGTTGGCTGGTGAAAGAGGAGAGCGACATAACTGCGGAGGGTGGCAGCCGGAGAGAAGCCCAAGTTGCCAAAAATCAGAAACAGCCAGCCGCCGCCGCGCGGCAAGGCTAAATGCACCATAAGACGCAGCCCGCAGGCAGCCCCATTTCTGTAAGCCGTTCGTTTTCCCCTAGCAGGGCCGTCGCTTGCGACGTGCCTGCTGAAGCGCACCCAACAAGGCACGCTGCAAGCAACAGCCCTGCATCAGATAAAGACTGACATGCGCCCATGCGGTCCGCGCGTGGACCGGCGTGCTGTTGGCTCGACGCGGCTCTTTTTGCGAGCTTGGCTGGTAGCAATGGCGATCACATCGGAAGTATTTTCCCGCACCGAGCAAGGATTTGCTGTCACGGGTTTGCGGACCGCGTTGGCTGAACTTGAAATGGTTCCGGCCTTGGGCGGGCGCATCATCAGCCTGCGCAGCCGGCGTACGGGACGCGAGTGGTGCTGGCACCAGGAACGGCCGGATTGGCTTTGGGCGAATCAGTTAGGTGACGATTTTGGTCAAAGCACGCAGGCCGGAGTGGATGAATGTATTCCATCGGTCGCAGCCTGTCGCTGGCGCGGACGGGCAATTCCAGATCATGGCGAAGTGTGGGCCGAAGCTTGGAACCTCGACGCGGCAGAGTTGGCCGCCGGGCGTTTGAGTGCGACGGTGCCGCTGAAGATTTCCCCTTTTGTATTTCACCGAACGATTAGGGCGGACGCATCCGGCGGGTTTGTTTTTGATTACGCCTTAACCAATCACGGCGCTACGGCGGAGGAGTTCATGTGGTGCTTGCATCCGTTGTTCACGATCACGTCAGGGGACAGGTTGGAGCTGCCCGCCGAAGTGACGACGCTGAGGCTCAACGGCGGACTCGGCGATCGGCCAATTAATTCCGGCGACCTCTGGTCCTATCCCGAGCCTTTCGCCGGGTTTCGTCTCGATCGTTTGGAGACACCAGGAATGCCGAAGGGGTGTGTCAAAGGCTTTGCTGGACCGTTGCAGGTGGGCCGTGCCGCAATCGTCAATGATGACACGGGCGATCGATTGTTTTTGGAGTGGAAGGTGCGGGATATTCCGTATCTCGGTTTGTGGCTGAATCGCGGGCACGCGGGGTTTCATCACGTGGCGCTGGAGCCGACGAATGCCGCGCCGGATTCATTGAAGGACGCGGTCGAGCAATGGAAGCAATTCGCCGTGATCGCGGCCGGTGCGACGGTTCGCTGGTCGGTGAAATGGGGCGTGAGTTGAGTGCAATGATCCTAAATTCCGCAGTGAGTTAACCGCTAATTTTCGCTCATCGGCGCTAATGGAGGCCATACTTGGCTTTCGTTCAGGGAGTGTTGTTCACCGATCAGGTGAATCATTTTTTTGGTCCAGTGCTTTTTGAATTTCTTGATGAGCGACATTAGCGTAGATGAGCGGTTTCTCATCTGAGTTTTCCAGGATGATTTCTCCGAACCTGTGCGAGCGAGCTTGCTCGCGATACAAATCCGGCCTCCGTCGTAGGCCAGCGTGCTTGCACGCGCTCCGGAGACGGCAGGCACAGCGGTCGGTCGCATCAGGCTTGGCCGTTTCAAAGATACTGCCCAATCCGCGCGTGCCAGCACGCTGCCTACCCTCGAATGTAGCCCTGTGCGGGAGGACAGGAAGGCTTGAGCGGGGAACGCAGTCCAATGTGCGCGATCAATACTCTGCGTTTCCTCGCCAGGCTTGAAAATCAGATCCGAGTTGGACGGTAAGATGGTGAATGCTGCCGTCGCGGGCGAAGAGACGCGCACTGCTTACGGCATCGAGTTTCCGATCGATGATATGCTGAGTGATACTGTCGGATTGATGAACTTGGATCGTGGCCGGCCCCTGACTCAATTGGTAGATCACGGGTGTTCCGCAGAAAGAAAAGCCGAGTGATCCTGTCGGCAGATCCAGAGCGGTTTCTTGGCCGGCGGAAAAAAACGGAAGCTTTCCCGGAGCCGATAAAAATTCGCCGGCCTGGAGCAACGTTGGATTAAAACTGACGCAGCCGTGGGCGATTTTAACGCCGAGTTCGCCGAGGCGCGTGAGAATTTCTTCTTTGACCTGGCCGGTCATGCCGGGTTGCTGTGCGCCAGAGTGTCCGGGCGTATGCGAATACGGATCGGTGGGGAATGCGCCGTAGGCGGCGGGTGTTTTGTTGAAGCCAAGTCCGGAGCGCACGTCGTAATAGAGCGCCGCGAGGCGTGAGGCGTGCGGATCGCCGGCGGCTTCTGCGGCGAATAAATTCTCCTGCACTGCGAGGAGAAGTTTCGCCACCATGTGCCAGTAAATACACCCCAAGCCCTCGTAGCCGAACATCGAACCGCTGCGTCCGGTGAAGGCGCGATGATTGAAGACATTCTCGTAGATGGCTCTGATTTGCGGTGCGTGAGTTTTTACTGCGCTCGCCCAAAGCGTGTCGGCCGCGAGTTGCGTGAGACGCTCATTCAGTGCCGTGCTGTTGGTGAGATCGGCGGCGAAACGGTGGCGGCCAGCCGCGTCGCGCAGGATCAGTCGCGGGTCGCCGGCGGCGAGCAGGGCGGAGAGTAATGGACACCCTGCGATCGCATCGTCGGGAATGATGTTTCTGGCCAAGAAGCCCGGCAGTTGCCGATCCGGATATAGCAGGTAACTCTGTTGGTCAGCCCGATAGAGTGCGCTCTGGCGCAGGGCAGTGAGGAGTTCGATCACCTCGGACGCGTTGAGTAAACCGGAACTGAGAATTGCCACCTGACCCTCGAGCATCGGACTGAGGTAATGGAGATTGAGCGCGGCGGGTTCCTCGGCGAATTCGAGTAAATTGTAGGAGTGGTAGAGTCCGTCGCTGCGGCGGTTTGTTCGTAGCGTGTGGTCGACAAAGGCGAGAGCGGTTTCAACCCATTGCGCAATCTCCCGGGGCGAAAGATCGGTGGGAGCGCCGAGGCCTGTGGTGTAAACTTGCGTACGGTAGTCGGTGCCAGCAGTGGCCAGAGCATCGAGTAAGGCACGTCGGGCGGACGGATTGATTGGGGCAACATTCAGCAGCGTGCGATGAGTGTCGAAGGCCGTTTGCAAGCTACGGAGGAGCGTGACCACCGGAGGAGAAATTGCCACCGGGGCCGCGCCCAGGGCGGGCAGGAATTCGCGTTGGAGGTGGACCAGCAGGCGGCGCAAATAACCGAGTGTGACCACGGACACGCCGTAACCGACGAGCGCGTTATTGGCATCGTTCCACTCGGGCCGCTGCGTATTCATCCAGATGCCGCCGCCGGGGACGAAATTGGTCAACCGGGTGAGGGCGAGGATGAGAAGCTTTTCGGTGAGGTTGACGTGCAGCACGCCGCCACTCTCGCGTTGCACCAGCCGTCCATCGGTGCCAGCCTTTGTGGTGAGCTGTTCGATGGTGCGGTTTTGCGCGGCATCAAATTCGATGGTGACATGCGGATCCTGGCGCATCGCGGGATAGCCGGCGATGCGATAGGGTACGTTCGCGTAACTGAAAAGATCGCGGCGCAGCCAGGTTTCCAGTCGGCCGGGGTGGAAGCGTCCGGACCATTCGAGCAGTTTGAGCAGATAGATGACTTGGTGGTCGCCCCAATACCCGATGGAAGACCACGGGTCCTCGTGATCCGGCACCTCCCAATCGATGCCGGCATGGGTGACGCGGTACGGATTGTAGCCGTCGCGGGTGGAGGCGTTGACGAATTTGGTGACGATGCTCTCGAAGAATTCCGGATGGCTCAAACCAAGCGCTTCCCAGTTTTGGAAAATGTCGCGCCAGTTGCCCTCGTGGCTGAGGAGGCGGTTGCCCTGGGCGTCGCGCACGCGAATGCTGAATCGATTCCACGGCCGGCTGGGATCGCCGTGACGGCGACTGAAGGTCAGCGGCAGGTATTCGTAGCCTAGGCGTTCGAGGTCGCGATCAGCCGGCGCGGTGAGGCGCGCGAGGAAATCCGGGCGCGACAGGGTTTCGGGCAGTGCGGCCAGGAGTGCGGCGAAACGTTCCGCAGCGGCGCGATTGCGCGTATGGACAAAGGCGGCGAAGTCACGGCCGGGGATATCATGGCCGCTGACGTAGATGCCGCCGCGCATGATGTTGAAAAGGACATTGGCGAAATGGTGGGCACTGGTGGCTTCTTCCGCGCCGGCCTGCAAGCCGTCGGCGGCGCCGACGAGTTGGCGCAGTCGCTGGGTGGATGAATCAGCGGCGGCGATTACACTGGTCCCGAAGTTGCCCGAGACGAGCGCACGGTGGCGCAGGGTGACGTCGGATTGGCTGAGGCCTCCGTCGGCGACCATCATCCAACGCTGCGTTTCCCTCGGGGCGAGCGACACCGTGGCGGTGAGAAAATAGCTCGTGCGCAGACCGCGGCTGTGGGACTCGGCGACAGGCATTTTACCTTCATAGAATTTACCGAGTTGGCGGTCCGAGAGCAAAACGACAGCCCCAGTCAACCCTTCGGCACAGACAATGCTGGAGCGAAGTGATTCGAGTGGAATGGCGCGATCCACGATTGCCGCCGCGAGCGCGTAGACGGCGAGCGAGGTGCCCGCGTGCAGCTCTGCCGTTTTGTAGGCATCGGCGAGGCAACTGCTGCTACTCTGCAGCCGAAGCGGGATGCCGGAAGGCAGGATATTGCGCAGACCGTCGAGCACGCGGACGCTCCGGGGTTGGTCGGTGAGATTTTCGAGTTCGCTGCGGCGGATAAAGCCGTGTGCCTCGGAAGTGCTCCAGCCGTACCGAAACGTCAGGCCCAGGGTCGGATTTATTTCTTCAAACCACACGCGATCGCCTTCCACGCTTTTATAGAGATTACGCGTGATAGCGGCGTGGGCGGCAGTGCGGCGCGCGAATGGTTCCCAGAGGATGGCGGTGCCGTTGGTTTCGACCCAGAGTGCGGTCACGGGGCCATTTATTCCGGCGCTGTCGTAGATGCGATCGACGGTTTCGTAGGGAAACAAGGCGTGCTCGGCATTGATGCGGCCCGCGGTCAGACCGCCGTTGCTGGCGAGGAAGAGCCACAAGTCGGAGGAGCTGACCACATTCATAAAAAATGTGGGGAGGCGATCGGAGTGGGTGATGCGATAGTAACGTCCGCCGAATGCGTTGACGAGAGTCCCGGTGGGCTCGGGATCAGTGGACGCGCGGGCGATGGAAGCGGGCTGCATGGAATGAGATTTTTTCCGCTGATCCGAAATCAATGGAGAGCGGGGAGGGGCTCGGCGGGAGGAAAGGAATCCTCGCGGGCGGGTTGGAATGGGTGGATCACCGGCTGATTGGGAGGGGTGGTCCGTGGTGGGTCGATGCCGACGGCGGCACCGGATTTATGGGAAAGAGTTGGAGCGTTTCCTGAAGGCTGGGGGACGGACTGTATGCGCGGAATTCGGGAAAGGCCGTTGCTGGTTGCGACCCGTGCGGGGGGTGTTCTGGCCGTCGCCAGGCAAATCGGGGCGTAAAGCGCCTCTTACAGCAGGAAGGGACAGCCTTTGTGGTTTAGAAAATGCACTGCGGGGAAAATAGTGGGGTGAAATTGATGAGTAAAAATTGCCTGCACGGGGGGGGGTGGAGCGGGCGTGGCTCAGGGGCTTTTTGGCGGGGCGATGGTTTCGCCGGTGACGAGTTGGGCTTCCACCAGAATTTTCCGGCGGGGTGATGCGGGGTGTTCGATGCGATTGATTAAGCGGGTGAGCGCCGAGGAACCGATGTGTTCGTGCGGGACGCGCATGGAGGTGGCCCGGCGGACTCCGGTTGCTGGTTCGAGTCCATCGAAGCCGGTTATGGAGCAATCCTCAGGCACGCGAATGCCGCGCGCCTGCAGGTCTTGCATGAGTTGGTAGGCTTGGTGATCCGCCGCGCAGACCCAGGCGGTAACGCCGGATTCCTTGATGATGCGGGCGGCCGCGTCGGCGACTTCGGTAGGCGTGAGGCGAGGGCCATTCTTGTTCACGTTCAGCACCCATTCGGGGCGGAATTCCAAGCCGTGAAGGAAAAGGGCTTCGACGTAGCCGCTGAATCGGCGAGCGACCCAATGGCCGCCAATCGGGTAGTGCCAGGAGATGAAACCGATGCGCTGGTGGCCGGCGGTGTGCAGGCATTCGACGAGCGAGACCACGGCCTCGGCGTCGTCCGTATCGATGATATCAACGCCGGGATGGTTGTAGCTTTCGAGTACCGCCACCGTGGAAATTTTTCGGGCAATCATCTCGACCGCAGATTCGGTGAATGGGTAAATGAGAATCGTGCCGCGCCAGTCACCGTTGCGGAGGTGTCGGAAAAGCGATTGGCGGTTGGACTCAATCTGAAAGCCGTCCGGCGACTGATAATAGACGTCAACCTTGACGTGTTCCACTTCGGCGCGTTCACGAATTCCCTTCAAGATATAGGGGAAGGTCGCCATCACGACATTCTCGGCGGGAATTCCGATCAGGACGCCGATGGTGATCGCACGTGCGCCTCTGCCGTGGCGGCGGCCGGCGCGGCCCGGGCTTTGTCGATAGCCCAGTTCCTCGGCCATGGCGTGGACTTTGGCGCGCGTCTCGGTGCTGATCGCGGGATGGTTGGCCAAGCTCCGCGACACCGTGGTGCGGGAGATATTAAGCTTGGTGGCGATGAGGTCCTGATTGACAGCGGGCATTCCAGAAAGGGGGCGGGCGGGCAGGCCAGAAGTGGGTGGTGGCGGTGACTTCTTTTTATACACAGTGCTAGTTAAAGGGACGCAAATAATAAGAGCAATATGTTATGCACCAAAATATGATATGAATGCTAATTTCCATTCTATTATTCTATTTTTAATATCATAAATTATTGATGATAAATTATTTTTAATTTAATTGTTTTGTTTTTTTTTAATGCACGTTGTTGTGCACCTCTAAGTTGACATTAGGTTACACTTATCGGTTCATAAAAACAGTCACAGCGAATGGTCGATGTAACCTATCCCCCCATGTTTCTTGCCCCAGTAGTCGCTTGTTTTCCGGCCTATTTTCTCTTTGAGAATTTTGACGGACGGGCGACTGCGCAGTGGTAAAACCAAACCCGATATAACTGCTCCCCTGTTATGAACACCAAACAAAGTTCCGCGCTCCGCGCCGGCTTGCTGGTCTGCTCAACGCTTCTCGGCTTTTTGCCGGTGGTCGCCCGAGCGCAGCAAACTGACGCTACGAAACCTGCCGCTCCCGTTGCGGCCGCCAAAGAAGACGAAATCGTCGTTCTCTCCCCCTTTACCGTTACGACCGACAAAGATACCGGTTATCGTGCGACCAATTCGGTTACTGGCTCGCGCTTGAACACGGCGATTAAAGAAATCCCGATGCCAATCGAGGTTATCACAGAAAAATTTCTGCGCGATACGGGTTCGAATGATTTGCGTGGTGGCTTGCGCTACAGCGCCGGCGTTCTGCTCCAGTCGCAAAACGACCAGGGAATCAAAGGACTTCCTGGCGGGGCTTATCAGGGGCCAGGTGGCGTGAACAATCCGGAAGGTGCGACCGCCAATCCCAATCAGACCACGATTAAGATTCGTGGTTATGTGACGGACACCGTGCTGCGTGATGGTTTCCGCCGCCAGGCGGGCTCGGATACGGTCAACATCGCCCGCGTGGAAGTCGTCCGCGGACCTGCAGCGTTGCTTTACGGCATCGGTAATTTCGGTGGCATTGTGAACTATCTGCCCAAGACCCCAGAAGATAAACAGCGGGCTGAATTCACCCTGTCAGTGGGCAGCTACGGTTTCAAGCGCAGCAGTATTGATGTCACCGGGCCGCTGAGCAACACGTGGAATTTCGATTACCTGCTGACTGCCGTCTATCAGGCCACGAATGATTACACGCAATACAAGAAGGAGTCTCACAGTTTTGTTTCTCCGGTCATCAGCTTTAAGCCGACCAAGACCACGGAAGTGGTGGTGGACTATGAAAACGGCAAGCAGCGGCAATCCGGCGTCGGCTTCAAGCAGATCCGCGGCGTTGCTGGTGTCGGCATCAATAACGACCAAAACGAGCATGGCGGCTTCGTGGTGTTTCAGGGCACCAACCCGCGGACGTTCCGTTGGAGCGGTCCCGATACCTACTACAACGACCAGACCGACAATTTGAATCTCAAGCTCACCCAGCAGATCATTGAAAATATGACGCTGCTCGCCGGCTACAACGTCTCCCATGTGGATTCACAAGGTCGCGATGTGCAGGGTAATTTCCGTCAATCCGCGGGACCTTCCTCGCTCTGGTCCACCGTTTTCCTCCAGCCCATCGATCAGGTGCGGGGAGACAGCAGCGGCGCCGTTGGCTCGGGTCCAACGCCCAACGAGATTTTCGAATACAACTGGACTGACACCGACGCCAAGATCGCTCGCGCCCAGTCCCGCGTGGAACTGAACTACAGCTTCAAGCTGTTTGAGAAATCCAATAAATGGTTTCACATTAACAGCTCCTTGCTCGCCGGCCATTCGGAAGAACGGGACCAGAATGGGTACAAGTACAAATCTGCGCTGGATAACGTCTACAATTACAAGAGCCCAGGTGACCTGACCCCAATTCGTTTTGGCCAAGGCGTGCAAAATAACGGCACCGCTACCGGTCTCGCCGGTGATGCCGCGATGGTGCTGAAAAACAGCACCGACAGCACGGCGTGGAACAAGGGCGACTACTTCGTTTATCAAGGGAAGTTCCTCGATGATCGCGTGACCGTTGTCTCTGGTATTCGTCGCGATGCGAACAATACGAACGTCACCAATAAAAACTATATCGCGAACACTTCCGACACGACCAAGAGCACACAGCAGGTTGACCGCACGCCACAGAATGGTGTCTCGGTGCAAATCACGCGCGCGATCTCGATCTATGCACTCAAAGCCGGCGGCATCTCGCCCAACTTTGCGGGCAATATTGATGTCAATGGCAAGGCGATGGGCCCGATCATTGCCAAGAGCAAGGAAGTCGGCGTAAAGATCGATCTCTTTGAAGGCAAGATCACCGGCACGATCAGTGCCTACAAGATCAAGCGCACCGGCACCCCCGTGCTTTACTGGTGGGCACCGACCACGAATCACGTGACGTTCGATCCGAACAAGCCGATCGTTTACCAGAATGGATTCGGCACCGGTTTCAACCCGACGCTCTACAATGCGGCCGTAGCCGTGGGCACCGCGACCCCAGGGCAGGGTATTTGGACCGTCGGTAGCCAACAATACGTCAACGCCTCCTCCGTCAGCGGCGCGGCCTTCATGGACGGCGTCTTTGATTATACGAAAGCCAACGGCGGCTGGCCGGGCTGGATCTACGGCCAGGACAGTCTGACCAATAATTCCTGGGGCGCGATCGCCACGGCGAGCGGCCAACCGAATGAATATGTTTCCGCCGAAGATTCCTCCAAGGGTTGGGATGCTCAAATCATGTTCACCCCCACGAAGAACCTGCAGATCATCGCGACCTATGCGCATGTTAATCGCATCATCGATAGTGCCGGCGTGTGGGCGAAATATCCTTATCCTCAGGACAAATGGGCCGTCTGGTATTTCCCTAACAGCGACTGGGGTCTGGCCAATCGCCCTCTGGCCACGGTTTATAAAGATCCAAACGATACGTCGACTTGGACCGGTGAAGGCTTTGGTTCGGGCGAGCGCCAGGACGACACGCCCGAGCACCAGGTCAGCTTGTGGGGCAATTATAATTTCAGCGACGGTGTGCTGAAAGGCTTCACGATCGGTGCCGGCGGCTACTGGGAATCACCCCGCGAGTATATGTCGGGTGTCACCCACGGTTCCGGTCAGTTCATCACCGACAAGAATGGCAATCGTCTCATTCTCTCCACGGCGGCCCGCCATAACGTCGATCTTTTTGTCAAGTACGCCTTCAAGATCGAGAAGCACGATGCTTCCGTGCAGTTGAACGTTTCCAACTTGCTCGATGATCAAAAGCGTTACGGGTTCATCTACTCGGATCCGCGTTCAATGCGCCTCGAGTTTGATTATAAGTTCTAAAAACATTTAGGGTTAGTTTAGGGTTCACGCGCACCAGCTGACATGCTGGTGCGCGCTATTTTCAAAAGTACTGATTTGTCTTCCGCGCTGCTGTGTAGCGCCTATCCTTTGGTGACGCTTTGGTCTTCGCTGAAGCTTCTCTCTCAACCCCACTCGCTGCTGTGTCTACCCCCAACGATCAACGTCTCTCCTTCCGGGAAAAATTCGCCTACGGCTTGGGCGACACGGCCTCTAATTTTTATTTTCAGGCGTTCAATCAATTCCTCGCCTACTATTATATCGACGTCCTTGGGATCAAGGATTCAGCGGCCGGAACCTTAATGGCCTTCATCCCGAGTGTGGTGGCGCTCTTGAATCCCGTCATCGGCATGATCGCCGATCGCACCGACACTCGCTGGGGTAAGTTTCGCCCTTGGATTTTGTGGGGCGCATTGCCGTACGGAATTTTGGGGTATGTCATGTTTGCCAATCCCGGCTTCGGTGTTCACGGCACGCTCGTTTATGCGTACATCACTTACACGCTCACCTTGATCGCCTACGCGGCCATTAACACGCCCTACGGCGCTCTCATGGGGGTCATGTCGCCCTCATCCGATGATCGCACTTCGCTTTCTTCCTATCGCTTCGCCTGTGCTTTCACCGGCACGTTGCTCATCGGTTGGCTCGTGCCGTGGATGAAGGATTTCCTGATCCCTGCGGGTGGCAGTCCGGCGGATGGATTCCGCAACACGATGGCGATCTTCGCCGTGATCTCAGTGGCCATGTTTTTGTATACCTTTGCGAACACCCGCGAGCGCGTGAAGTCGCCGCCGAGTCAGGGTTCCTCGATCGGTCCCGATCTCCGCGACTTGCTGGCCAACAAGCCCTGGCTCGTGCTCTTCTTCGTCGCATTCCTCAATCTGACCAACGTCGGGCTTCGCAGTGGTGCTGGTATCTTTTATTTTAAATACTGCGTCGGTCGGGAAACGAGCCTCGGCACTTTCAATCTTGTTGGTTTCATCTGTTTTATTCTGGGGGCGCTTTCCACGAAACTGTTCACGCGCTACTTCTCGCGGCGTTCGCTGATGATCGGTTTGACCATCGTCAACGCGCTGGGCATCGGGCTGTGCTATTTTGTCGACCCGCATAATCTTCCGCTGCTGTACGCGTTGAATATCCTCGGCAGTTTCGCCGCCGGTCCGACGCCGGCCATCGTCTGGTCGCTCTACGCCGACACCGCCGATTACGGCGAATGGAAGTTCGGCCGCCGCGCCACCGGCTTGGTTTTTTCTGCGACGGTCCTGGCGCAGAAAGTCGGCCTCGCGATCGGTGGGGCGATGATCGGTTGGCTTTGCAGCTACTCCGGTTACGTGGCCAACGCCGAGCAGACCCCGCGGGCCTTGCACAGCATTAACCTGCTTTTCAGTTTGCTGCCCGGAAGCTTCGCTCTCCTGGCCGGCCTCGCCATTGTCTTTTACCGGCTGGATGAGCCGACGGTGAAGTTAATGGAGCGCGAACTCGCCGCCCGCAAAGCCGCCGTCGCGCCGCCCGTGAGCAACTAATTTCCCTGTCGCCATCTCTCCCGTATTTCGAGACCCCCGTCAGTCTTCAAGCAAGCAAAAGCTTTGCTCTCAAATGGAGTGGAGCCGGTCGTTTGGTTTAATTCATTGCCAATGAAAATCTCTGAAAAATTAATGTTCGCAGGCTCACTCCTGATTGCACCCGTCATGTTCGCTACCTCTTCCGCCCGCACGTGGTCCGTGATCGAAACCGCGCGTGATAATTCGCACCGCTTAAGCCCGATTGCCTCTCCCGTGGTTTCCAGTGGTGCCGCCTCTTCGGCCGCATTGACCCTCAATCCGGCGCAGCAGTTTCAGGAGATGAGCGGCTTCGGCGGCGCATTGACCGAATCATCCGCGTGGGTGCTGGCTCAACTGCCCGCCGAAAAACGCGCCGAGGTGCTTCATCGCTATTTCGATCCCCAGGAAGGTTTGGGTTACACACTCGCCCGCACGCACCTCAACAGTTGCGATTTTTCGCTTAACATGTGGGCGCTCGATGAGACGCCTGGTGATTATGATTTGCTCAATTTCTCCCTCGCACCGATGCGGCGCTGGCTCATGCCGCTGCTCCACGACGCGAACAACGCGGCAAAGGGAAAATTGAATTTGCTGGTTTCCCCGTGGAGTCCTCCGGCATGGATGAAAACGAATAACCGGATGGATGCCGGCGGCTCGTTGCGCAGTGAATACGCCCCGGCCTGGGCGCAATACTACGTCAAATTTGTGCAAGCGATGGAGCGGGAAGAGAAACTTTCCATCTGGGCTCTGACCGTGCAAAATGAACCCCAAGCCAATCAGGTGTGGGAATCCTGCCTCTATTCACCGGAGCAGGAACGCGATTTTGTCCGCGATCATCTCGGACCTGCGCTTGAGAAAGCCGGATTGCAAAAGGTGAAGCTGCTCGGCTTCGACCACAATCGCGACATTTTAGAAAAGCAGGTTGCCGCTCTTTTCGGTGATCCGGCTTCGTCGAAATACCTCTGGGGTGCCGCGCTGCACTGGTATGTGAGCAATGACTTCGCCGCATCCTCCCGCGTGCACGCCGCGTATCCGGACAAACACATTCTTTTCACGGAAGGTTGCTGGGAGGGCGGTGGCGGCATCGGCCTCTGGCAGCATGGCGAGGGCTACGCTCATCAGATGATGGGTGATTTCAATCACTGGGTTTGCGGCTTCATCGATTGGAATATCGTCCTCGATCAGCGCGGCGGCCCGAATCATGTCGGCAATTTCTGTGACGCTCCGGTGATTATCGATACCCGCACCGGAGAAGTGCGTTACCAAAGCGCGTTCTACTACATCGGTCAGTTCAGCAAATTTGTGAAACCCGGCGCTCACCGGATCGCGTCGACCGGCGGGCCGGCCGCGTTGCAATCCGTGGCCTTCGTGAATCCGGACGGCTCGCTCGTCACGGTCGTGCTCAATGAGACCGACCTCGCGATCACCTTCAATCTTACCGTCGACGCCGAATCGCTGGCCTGCACCATTCCCGCTCACGCCATCCAGAGCTACGTTGGCGCTGCGCGCTGAGCCGCGGAGGAGGGCAATTCTCCCCGAAAATATGCCACCGTGAATGTTCTGAATCGCGATCATTCGTGAAAATAATGAGGCCAGTGGTGCGGGCGATTTGTCGGGGGTAAACGCAGAACTTCCATGAATTATTTCAACTCTTCACCGCGAAACCCGCTCCAATTTCACTTCCTCTCAATCGCGTTCGCCGCGTTTTGGGCGGTTTTTGCTCGGGCTGAAACTCCGGCCACGGAATTCCGCGCGCCCACTGGCTGGAAATTGGTTTGGCATGATGAATTCGATCAGCTCGGCTTACCGGATCCGCTTCGTTGGAGCTACGACGTCGGCGGCAATGGTTGGGGCAATCACGAATTGGAGTTCTACACTTATGCGCGGCAGGAAAATGCCCGCGTGGAGAATGGTCACCTCGTGATCGAGGCGCGGCGCGAAGCGTGGCAGGGCGCCGCTTACACCTCCGCTCGGCTCGTCACGAAGAATAAAGGCGATTGGCCGGCGGGCCGGTTTGAAATCAGGGCAAAACTGCCCCTCGGACGCGGCACGTGGCCGGCCATCTGGATGTTGCCGACGGTGTGGAATCTCGGTGACGGCCAATGGCCCGACAACGGGGAAATCGATATCATGGAGCACGTGGGCCATAATCCCGGCGTGGTTCATGCCTCGACTCATTCGAGGAAGAATCAATGGAAAAATAATACTCAGCGCACTGCGACGATACCGGTGCCCGATGCCGGCACTGCTTTTCATACTTACGCGCTGGAATGGGACGCGGAGGAAATCCGCATTTATGTGGACGACCGGCCGTATTTCACTTCGCGCCGTGACGGCGGGGATTGGACGACGTGGCCATTCACGCGGGATTTTTATCTCGTTCTGAATCTGGCCGTGGGTGGCGACTGGGGCGCGGTCAAGGGAATCGATGACAAGTCATTTCCCCAGCGCATGGAGGTGGATTTTGTCCGTGTCTATCAGCGAGACATTGTTCCTGCGGTCACACGGTGATCTTCCCTCGTAATGATGCCGCCCAATTTTCTCTGCGATGATCGCGAGTCTTCAATGTCGCCGCCCGACCCAGCGGGTTGAGGTCAACCCGCTCCACCTCTGATCGCATTCTGCCTGCGCGTATTTTAATGTCCACGGTCACGAATCCTATTCTCCCCGGCTTCCATCCCGATCCGAGCATTGTCCGGGTGGGAGAGTGGTATTACCTCGCGAATTCGACGTTTGAATGGTGGCCGGGCGTGCGGATTCATCGCTCGCGTGATCTCGTGCAATGGGAACTTGCCGGCTATGCGCTCACCCGCCGTTCTCAACTGGAGATGCGGGGTAATCCCGATTCCGGCGGCGTGTGGGCGCCGTGCCTGAGCTACGCGGACGGACGTTTTTGGCTAATTTATTCCAACGCGAAGTCGCTCAACGGTATCTTCAAGGACGTGCGCAATTATCTCGTGACGGCGCCGCGCATTGAAGGTCCGTGGTCGGAGCCGGTGTTGCTCAATTCAAGTGGGTTTGATCCTTCGCTTTTCCACGACCACACCGATGACCGCAAATGGATCATCAATCAAATTTGGGACCCGCGCCCTGGTCGGAATGCTTTCGCCGGGATCGCGCTGCAGGAATATTCCGTGGCCCAGCAGCAGCTCGTGGGTGAGCCAGTGACTATTTTTAAAGGGAGTGCGCTTGGGGTCACCGAGGGCCCGCATCTCTATTTAAAGGACAACTATTACTACTTGGTCACGGCGGAAGGTGGCACCGGTTTCGAACACGCGGTTACAGTGGCTCGCTCGCGCTCACTCGTTGGCCCCTATGAGTTATCCCCGCATCATCCGTTGCTGAGTGCCCGTGATTTTGCGGCGCATCCGCTCCAAAAAACGGGTCACGGTTGCTTGGTTCAGTCGCCGGACGGTTGCTGGTACGTCGTTTATCTTTGCAGTCGTCCCCGTGGTGCGAAGCGACGGTGTATCCTGGGCCGCGAGACCGCACTGCAGCCGTTTGATTGGCCGGAGGGTGATTGGCCGCGATTGCCGCAGGGAAATCTTCCCGCGCTGACCGTCGACGTTCCAGGGACGGCGGTCGCAACGGATTATTTGCCCGACTTCGTGGACTCGTTCAATGCGTCACAACTCGATCTGCAATGGAACACACTACGCGAACCGGCGGACGCCAGTTGGCTCTCCCTCGCGGAGCGCCCGGGCTACTTGCGGCTGCGTGGCCGGCATTCGTTGAATTCGATGTTCGATCAGAGCCTGATCGGATTTCGTTTGTTGCACCCGCGTTGCCGAATCTCGACGCGATTGGAGTTTTATCCACGAAGTTTTCAGCAAACGGCCGGCCTTGCGCTCTATTATAACACGGAAAATTTTTATTATGCCTGCATCAGTTGCGACGATTCCGGCCAACGTGAATTGCGGATCCTTGCCGCGTTAAATGGGAAGTTTGCCGACTTGCTTATGCCCCCGCATCCGTTGCCGGGTACCGGTGCGGTGGCCATTGTGGCGGAACTCAATGATGGCGCACTCCGCTTCATTCTCGGCGTCGACGCGCCGGACGCCGTTGCCGTCGTGTTGATTGCCGGCATCGATGCGACGACGCTCTCCGATGATTTTGTCCACGAAGGCGGTGGTTGGGGTTTCACCGGAGCCTTTGCTGTTTTGTGCGCGCAAGACAGTGGCGATCTCGGTCTGCCGGCGGACTTCGATTCATTTCATTATTCTAAAACGTCATGCTGATGCGAATGGGGGGAGTTTTTTTTCCGGGCTATTTTTTGACCGTCAATTTCCCGTTCCTCATCACCGCTCGGCCTTAAATTATGCGCTCATTGTTCGTTGGGATTTTTTCGGTTGTTGCGCTCGCTCCTGCCTTGACTGCGGCATCTTTCTATCCGCAGCGGTTGGAGGATTCGGCTGCGGTCTACGTGACTAAAGAAGATTTTGCCGTGCGCGCCGACGGCGTGGCCGACGACAGCGGGGCGCTGCAAAAGGCGATTGACCGGGTGCAGGAGACAACGCGGCGCGGCATTGTTTTCATTCCGGCGGGGCGCTACCGATTGACGCGCACGCTGCTGGTTTGGAGTGGAATTCGCTTGATCGGCTACGGCGCAAATCGCCCGGTGTTTGTCCTCGCGCCAAATACGCCGGGTTTCCAGGAGGGTGAAGGAAAATATCTCGTACACTTCGTCAGCGATCGCCCAGCCCCACCCGACCGGCCCGTGCGCGATGCCAATCCCGGCACGTTTTATTCGGCGATGAGCAACATCGATCTCGAGATCGGCGATGGCAATCGCGCGGCGGTGGGGGTGCGGACGCATTACGCGCAACACGGTTATCTGGCCCACATGGATTTTCGGATCGGACAGGGTCGCGCCGGCATCGAGGAAGTAGGAAACGAGGCGGAGGACCTCCATTTTTACGGAGGCGAATTTGGCATCACGACCCATAAGCCGTCGCCGAGCTGGCCGTTTTTGCTGATTGATTCCACGTTCGAAGGCCAGCGCCAGGCGGCGATTGAAACCGAGGAAGGCGGACTCACGCTTGTTCGTACGCAGTATAAAAATTTGCCAACTGCAATTCTGGTGCGCGAGAATCGGGCCGAAGAACTTTGGATGAAAGATTCCCGCTTTGAAAATATCACGGGCCCGGCATTGGTGATCAGCGATGAGAAAAGCGCCCGCACGCAGATCAATTTGCAGGATACAGTTTGTGCGAACGTCCCAGTTTTTGCCCATTTCCGGGAGAGCGGCCGCGAAGTGCCGGGCCAGGGATCGCTTTATCGCGTGAAGGAATTTTCCCACGGCTGGCACATCGCCGAGCCCGGGGCCGTCGGTGAAATCAAAACGTTAGTGGATGCGGTCGCACTCGAGGCGATGCCTGTGGCCGTGCCCTCGGATATTCCTGCTCTACCGCCTCAAGCGTCGTGGGCGAACCTGCGTTCATTCGGAGCAAAAGGAGATGGCGTCACAGACGACACCGATGCATTGCGCACCGCCATTGCTCACCACCGCACGATCTATCTGCCCAGTGGCCGTTACCGCGTGAGCGATACGATCACGCTCAAGCCGGAGACGGTGCTCATCGGGCTAAATCCAATCACCACGCAGATTATTCTCACCGATTATACGGCGGTATTTCAGGGCGTGAACGGGCCGACCACCGCTCCGAAGCCACCCAATATTCCGGGTGTGCCACGCAGTTTTCTTCAGTTGCCACCGTTTCCTGGCATCGGTGCGCCGAAGGCTTTGCTCGAAGCGCCGAAGGGTGGAAGTAATATTCTCACCGGCATCGGGCTCGATACCGGCGGCATTAATAACCGCGCGGTTGCACTCAAATGGATGGCGGGTGCGAACTCGCTCGTGAACGATGTTCGTTTTATCGGCGGTCACGGCACCTACGGTCCGGATGGGCAGTGGCTCGAAATCTATAACAACACGCGCACTGCGGATGCCGATCCGCACCGCCGGTGGGATGCGCAATTTCCGAGCCTGTGGGTGACGGATGGCGGCGGTGGAACATTCAAGGGGATTTGGACCCCGAGCCCGTTCGCGTCCGCTGGCATGGTCATCACCGATACGACGACTTCCGGTCGAATTTATGCTCTCTCGAGCGAGCATCACGTCCGCCACGAAGTCATTTTTCGCCGGGTTTCAAATTGGCAGATCTACGATCTGCAAACCGAGGAGGAGCGGGGTGAAAGCCCGCACGCGCTGCCCTTGGAAATCGAACATTGCAGCAATCTTACTTTCGCCAATTTCTTCATCTACCGCGTCGACACTGAAACTCCGTTTGCCACGGGGATCAAAGTGACGGCTTCCCGCGATATTCATTTCCGTGGGGTTCACGCCTACAGTCCGGGGAAATACACTTTCGATAACACGCTGATCGACTCCGATTCCGGGGCACAGGTGCGCGCGCGGGAAATTGCCTGGCTGACGGTTTCGGGTGAATCTGCGGCGGCGCGACTGACAAATGACTCGGCCGTACTCGAAGCTGGAGCGAAAATTGCACTGCTCGCCGGTGGCTTTAATAACATCGACGGCGCCGTGGCGGATGCCGCGGGCGACGTGTACTTCGCGGATCAGCGCTGGAATACAATCTACCGTTGGTCGCAGTCCGGAAAACGTGTTGAAGTAATTTCTGATGCCGCCTTGCAACCGGTCGCGCTTGCGCTCGATGGCCGCGGTTGTCTGCTGATCGTTTCCGCACACGGCACCGTTTACTCGCTGCCACCCGGAGCGAGTGACGCCTCGTTGGCAGTGATTTCACCCGTGGTGGCTGCTGCTCGAACGGATGCCATTGCATGGTTGCCGGTCAATCGTTGGCGTGATGAACATAATTTTGTCGCGGCCAGCACGCGCCGTGAGCCACTGCATTTTGTCTCGGCGGACGGAAGTGTTTTTATTCCAGCGCCGGAGTCTTATCCGCTAGTTGGGCAGCCGGGGCGCAATTGGGGACTTGGCCCGGTGGACCTTGCTCGAACTTATGCGCTCGCCCCCGCCGTGCCTGGCCGGAAATTTTTTGTTGCTGATGAATTTAATCAGAAGACGTGGAGTTTTTTGGTGCAACCCGACGGCACTCTCGCCGAGCCGCAGCTTTTCGCCGAGGAAGGAGAATGCGGCACCGCCGTCGATGCCGACGGGAATGTTTACGTCTGTGCCGGGCAGATTTTCGTCTACGATAAATCAGGCCGGTCACTCGGCACGATCGACGTGCCCGAGCGTCCCAGTGCACTGGTTTTCGGTGGCGCCGACCGGCGAACTTTGTTCATCACGGCGCGCAGTTCGCTCTACGCCATTCGCACGAAAGCGCCGGGGCAATGATGCAAAAATCCTTATTGGCCAGTGAAAGCGGTACGGGTGGTTACTGTCGCTCGTTGCGTGGCCTTTCCTTCGCGAGACACCCCTCAAAATATTCCGAGCAGCAATGATGGGAAAAGTCCGAGCGCGATGATGATGCCGGCTGACACTAACAACGTAAGTGCTGCACCTGTTGGTACGCGGATCGGGCTCGAACTTTCCGAGTTCGGCGCGGCGACGAGCGCCTGTTTTAACACGATCAAATAATAATACAGCGCGACGGCACTGAGCGCGATAGCGAGCATCGTCAGCCAACCAGCCGGTCCAGCCACGCCGCCGAGTTTTAGCGCGGCCGCGAACACCGCGAATTTACCGAAGAATCCTGCGAGAGGTGGAATGCCAGCGAGTGAAAGAATAAATATTGTCAAACAACCGGCCAGTAACGGTGAGCGTCGGCTCAAGCCGGCGAGGTCGGTGATTTTCTGACAACCACCGTTAGACTCCAGCACCGCAATGACGCCGAACGCACCTGCGGTCGCCACGCCGTACGTCGCGAGATAATAGAAGAGCGGACCTGCCCCCGCGGCTCCCGCTGCGATGACGCCGAGTAACATCACGCCGGTGTGGGCGATGGCGGAATAGGCGAGAAGTCGGCGGATGTTGGTCTGCGCGAGTGCGGCGAAATTTCCGAGGAGCAGCGACGCGCCCGCGAGCAGCGCGACGATGGTCAGCCAACCGCCCGAGTTGCCCGCGACTGAGACGTCCCCGGCCAATGCGCCGAGGCCGGGCCAGAGCAGACGCAGGAAGAGCGTGAAGCCGGCGAGTTTGGAGGCGGAGGCGATGAGGGCGGCTGAGGGCGTGGGCGCGCCTTGATAGGCGTCGGGCGCCCAAAGGTGAAACGGCGCAGCGGCGGCTTTAAAACCGAACGCGACTAATACCATCACGAGTGCGAGCGTCAGCAGCGGCGACATGCCCGTGTGCGTGAGAACGATGGAAATACGGCTGAGATCGAGTTCGCCGGTGACACCGTAAATCAAACTGAATCCGAAAAGGAGGAACGCCGTAGCCATCCCGCCGAAGAGAAAATATTTTAGCGCAGCTTCAGCGGATTCGCGTCGTTCTTTGTCGAAGCCGGTCAAAATGTAGAGCGAAAGACTGGCGAGTTCGAGCGCGACAAAGGCGATGAGCAAGTGGTTCGACGCGGCCATCAACGTGAAGCCAGTGGTCGCAAACAAAATGATCGCCACGTATTCTGCAGGATGACGCGGGTTTTTCGCGCCCGCTGCAACTCCCAGAGTGATCAAGGCCAAACCGAGTACGCCAATTCGCGTCGCGACTGCGAGTTGGTCCAGCATCAACGTGTTCCCATAAACCGGGCCGAGTGGTCCGACGGATACGGTGTCGATGAGGGCGGCGACTAACGCGGTGGCCCCGATCCAGAGCGCGGCTGAGGTGCGCTCGTTGAGGGAATAGCGCCGTCCGAAGATCAGATCGTAAGCGAGAACCAGCAGCGCGCCGGCGACCACGGTGATTTCCGGCAACAGGGCCCGGGCGAGAATGGCGTAGCTGTAACTCATGGAGTGCCTCCGTGCCAGATGGCTTGTAGCAGCGGCGATTGCAGACTCGGGACAATCCAGTTGAGCAGCAGGTCAGGTCTCAGACCGACCAGCAACGTCGCAGCGAGCAGGAGAAACGTGCCCGCTTTTTCCGGCCAAGTAATCGGATCCAGGTGGAGCGGGCTGACCCCAGCCCGCTCAGAGAGGCCAGCGTTAGCGGATTCGACCGTGCCGAAGAAGGACACTTGGATGACACGCAACGTGAACGCGGCGGCGATTAAAATGCCGAATGTGGCGACGATGGCCCAGAGTTTCGAGATCTGCCACACGCCACTTAGAATGGTGAGTTCCGCGGGAAATCCGCTGAAGCCCGGCATGCCCATCGAAGCGAGGCCGGCGATGACAAATACGACCGCCGCAAACGGTATCAATCGGTGCAGCGGCAGTTTTTTCAGCGCATCGAGCTGGCGGGTGTGCGTCCGTTCGTAGACCATGCGACCGACGACGGCGAAGAGCAGTCCGGCAATGACACCATGGGAAAACATTTGGAGAATCGCACCGGCGGCGGCGGTCGGATTGGCGGCGGCGAGACCGAGCAAGACGAAACCCATGTGGCTGACGCTGGAGTAACCGATGACAAATTTGAAATCATCCTGCACGAGTGCGACGAGTCCGGCGTAGATGATGCCGATGAGAGCGAGCCACGCGATGAGTGGTTGCCAGAAATCGAGGCCGGCGGGGACAAGCGCCATCGCGATGCGGAGGCAGCCGTAAGCACCGAGTTTCATCACGACGCCGGCGAGCAGCATGGACGCGCCGGTCGGCGCAGCGACGTGACCGGTGGGCGCCCACGTGTGAAATGGAAACATGCCGGCGAGGATCGCAAAGCCGGTGAAGAGAAGGGCGAAGATGGCCATCTGTTGCGGATGGCTGATGGCGGCGGCGGCTTGCGCGAGTTCCCAAAAACCAAAACCGGTGGCGTGGCCGGTCGCGTAAATCCAAAGCAGACCGGCGAGCACGAGGGCACTGCCGGCGAATGAATAGAGCGCGAGCTTCATCGCGCCGTATTCGCGATTGGTTGAGCCCCAGTTCGCGATCAGGAAATATTTTGGCACGATCGCGATTTCGTAGAAAACGAAGAAGAGGAAGGCGTCGGCACTGAGGAACACGCCGTACACGCCACCAATCAGCGCGAGGTAGAAGGCGAAGAATTCGCCGGTGCGTTCCTCGATATTCCACGAGAAGAGCACGCCGGCAGTGGCGGCGAGTCCGGTCAGGACGACGAGCGTCAGGCTGATGCCGTCGACGGCGAGATGGTAGTTAATGCCCAGTTGAGTGATCCAGGGCAGGTCGATGAGGGTCAGGATCTGGCTCGACGGAACGAAGCTGCAGGCTGCGTACAGCGTGATGCCCCAGCAACTCGCGGCGGTCAGCAGGGCGACCACGCGTGCCGTCGCGGCCGAACGCCTGCCTGCGACGAGCGATAACGCCGCGCCGGCGAACGAAAGGGTGATCGTGTAAGGCAGCAGGTTCATGGCAAGTGCGTGGCCCAGGCGGTAACGAGCGGATTGAAAATGCTCACGATGAATTGCGGCCAGATGCCGAGGACGAACATGAGCATCAGCGCGGGGGCGAGGGTGAGAATTTCCAAACCGCTCAGATCTCGGAAGCTCGCGACCTGAGTGTTTTGCGGGCCGTGGAAAACGCGTTGCCAGAACGTGAGGAGGAAAAACGCGGTGGCGAAAAGGCCGAGGCAACCGACTGCGGCCGCCCACGGGGCGAGACCGAACACGCCGCGGAAAATAAGAAATTCTCCCACGAAGCCGTTGAGCCCGGGCAAGCCGAGGGAGGAGAACAACGCGATGCCGCAGAACCCGGCGAAGATCGGCATGGCGGTGCGGACGCCGCCGAAATTAGCGATGTCGCGCTGACCACCGGAGCGAGCCTCGAGGATCCCGACGCAGAAGAAAAGCGCGGAAGCGGAGAGACCGTGGTTGAACATTTGCAAGAGTGCGCCGCTGAGTGCCGCGCTGGATGCTTCTGCGTGGAGACTGCCGGCTGCCGCGACCGCAAAGAGCGCGAGCAGGCAGTAGCTGACGTGATTGATGGACGAGTAGGCGACCATCCGTTTGAGGTCGGTCTGCGCCATCGCGGCGAACGCGCCGAAGACGATCCCGCACAGAGCTAGTCCGATGAGAACTGGGGCGGCGACGTGCAGTTGTTCCGGAAAGAGCGGCCAGAGAATTCGGAGGAAACCGTAGACGCCCATCTTCGACATGATGCCCGTGAGAAACATTGACCCACCGGTGGGAGCTTCCGAATAAGCGGATGGCAACCACGTGTGCAGTGGAAAAAGCGGAACCTTGACGGCGAGACCAAG
>JANYFP010000390.1 GCA_025362555.1 Verrucomicrobiota bacterium | reverse complement strand
CCGATCTGCGCGCCCAGCGTCTGGCCGGCGAGGTGGCATGTTATCGGCAAAGATATTCTGGTGCCGCCGCACGCCGTCTATTGGCCAATCATGTTGAAGGCTGCGGGTATTCCTTTGCCGGGCGGCATTATCGCCCACGGGTGGTGGATGCAGAGCGGATCAAAAATGTCGAAGAGCACGGGCAACGCGCTCAATCCCCTCGATCTCGTCACCGAATTTGGCGCCGACGCGTTTCGCTACTTTCTGATTCGCGAGATGAACGTCGGCCAGGACAGCGACTTTACCCGCGAGCAATTCCTTGTCCGCTACAATAGCGAACTCGCGAACAATCTGGGCAACCTTGTTAATCGCACGCTGAACATGACAACTCGTTTCGCGGCCGGCGTAGTGCCGGCGGCCGAGATCGAAGAGGATCTCGAACGCAGCCTGCGCGATCTCTGGACCAAGACGCGCGACGAATTTATTCCGCTGTGCGAAGGCTTCCAATTTCACACGGCTCTGGAGCGCGCGATGGTTTTCCTGACGGAGACCAACGCCTACATCGAGAAACGTGCGCCATGGAAACTCGGGAAATCGACTGAAGCCAAGGATCAGGCTCTGCTCCGGACTTCGCTCGCCACGATGGCGGAAGCACTGCGGCTCGCCGTGGCGCTGATTCAGCACGTGACACCGACGGCGACGGAAAAAATCAATACCGTGCTCGGTTACACGCCGGGTGCGATCTGGCGCGAAGAACTGAACTGGGGCGCAAAGCTGCACGGGATCACCGTGGCGCCTTCACTCGTGTTATTCCCGCGTCCAGCTCCGCCGGAAAAACCAGCGCCGGCCGAGAAGAAGGGCTAGGGTTTTAGGTAGGGGCGCTTGCCCTCAAGCGCCAAGGCCGTTGAGGGCAACGGCCCCTACCGCGCAACCGCTTCTAACCACGCGTGACCATACTGCCTCAAGATCCCACGGCCAATCCCACGCCCGAATCACTCGCGGCGTTTTTGCGGCAGTGTGCGGCGATGGCGAAAGCGGCGGGTCGGCCGCAGTTGGTTAGCATCAGCCTGGCCGTCGAGCATCTCGATCCGCTCGCGGTGCTGGAATCCATCTTCGAGCCGAATGAACTGCATTTTTATGCGGAACGTCCGGCGCAGGGTTTCGCGGTCGCAGGTGCGGAAGCGGTCCTGCAATTCACGGCGAGCGGGACCAACCGGTTTGTGGCGGCCCGTGATTTTATCGCGCAAGTGTTGGCCGATACGATTGCTGTCGGGCCGCTGGATGAACCGTTCGCGGGGCCTCACTTTTTTTTCGCGAGCGCCTTTGATCCGGATGAAGCGGCCGATGCCGCGTTTCCGGCGTTGCGACTTTTCGTGCCGCGCTGGCAGGTCGCGCGGATGGGCGACAGCACGGTGGCGGTGGCAAATTTGCTCATTACGGCAGAAGCTCCCGTTGAGCTGATCGCGGCGAAAGTGTGGAAGGCGCACCATAAATTCCGCGCGTTCGATTATCGTCAGGCCCGGCAAAAAGACCGTCCGTCCGCACCGCGATTGATCGAGGAAGTCGGCGGAGATTATCAGCGCAACGTTGCGCAGGCTTTGCATGAAATCGCGCGCGGCGACTACCGGAAAATTGTGCTCTCCCGAGCGCGCCGGCTCACGACGACCGAAGAATTTCATCCCCTCGGTGTACTCAATCATCTGCGGCAGCATTTCCCGGGGTGTTACTCTTTCTCGATCGCGAATGGCAAAGGGCAAAGTTTTATTGGGGCGAGTCCGGAGCGATTGGTTCGCGTGGCGAACGGACGCATGCACACCGAGGCGCTGGCTGGTTCCGCGCCACGCGGGGAATCCGCGAGTGAGGATGCCGCACTGTCGCGGGCGCTCTTGCAAAGTGAAAAAGATCTGCGCGAACACCGGCTGGTTCTGGAATCAATTTTACGGCGGATTGCGGATCTCAACCTCAACGTGGAGCACGCGGCGCAACCGCGGGTGCTTGGTCTGGCGAACGTGCAGCATTTGTTTTTGCCCGTCAGCGCCAACCTGTCTGCGGGCGTGCACATTCTCGACCTGGTGGGACGGTTGCATCCGACGCCGGCGGTCGGCGGCACGCCGCGCGATCCCGCTTTGGCTGCGATCAAACGACTCGAGCCGGTCGCGCGCGGACTCTACGCGGGCCCGCAGGGTTGGGTGGACCATCGTGGCGGCGGAGAATTCTTCGTGGGTATCCGCTCGGCACTGATCGACGGACACACGGCGACCGTTCACGCTGGCGCAGGGATTGTGGCGGGGTCCGACGCTGAGAAGGAATTTGCCGAAACAGAATTGAAGTTCAAAGCTCTCATCGGGGCTCTGACTCACGCCTAGTATTGGTTATGTTGAACACGAAATTGCACTTTGAAATTTGTCGGTTCTGTGGGCGGGGTGCCCTCACCCCGCGGATTCACGCGATTGTGAATTATGCCTCGCGGGGTGGGGGCACCCCGCCTACAATTTGAGGAGGTGAGCAGTCTCATTTTTGAATCATTCTTTCCCATGAAATCCGTTTTCAATCTGGATTATCGCAACACCAACAGTCTCTGGGGCAGTGTGCTGGTCGAGACGCTCGCCCGGCTCGGCGTGACGCATGCGGTGATTTCCCCCGGTTCGCGTTCAACGCCTTTGACGATGGCTTTTGCGCGGCATCCGGGCATTGAAGCAATTCCGTTGTTGGATGAACGCTCCGCCGCGTTCTTCGCTCTCGGTTTGGCGCGGCAGACGCACCGGCCGGTGGTATTGCTTTGCACGAGTGGCACGGCCGGCGCGAATTATTTTCCGGCGGTGATCGAGGCGCAGGAGAGTGGAGTGCCGTTGCTCGTGATTACGGCGGATCGTCCGCCCGAGATGCGGCAGTGCCGGTCGGGACAGACGATCGATCAGCAAAAACTTTTTGGGGATCATGTTAATTTTTATCACGAGCTGGCGGTGCCCGAAGCTTCGCTGCGATTGCTGCGTTACTTGCGTCAGACTGTGGCGCACGCGCTCGAACGGACGCACTGGCCGGTGGTTGGTCCGGTGCATCTCAACGCGCCATTTCGCGATCCGCTGACGCCGATGGAGGATGGCTCCACGGCGGGCCTAAAGCAGAAAATCGATGAGACGTTTTTTGACCAGCTTGCGGCTTTACCGGTGGGGTTGGGCGCGGCATCGATCCCGGAATTGCCGCATACTAAGCGCGGATTAATTGTGACGGGGCCGGCTCAGCCGGCTGATGCGGCGAACTATGCGATGATGGTGGAATTGCTCGCGTTGAAAACCGGATGGCCCGTGTTGGCGGATAGTCTTTCGCCGTTGAGATCGTATTCCGCACCGGGGCAGCCATTCATTTCCACGTACGATTGTTTGGCGCGAAAGGGGAAATTGATGGAAAAATTGCGACCGGAGTTTGTGCTTTCAATTGGAGGCTGGCCGATCAGCAAACCGCTGCGCGCGTGGCTTGAGCAGGTGGACGCTCCGACTTGGATTCTGACGGAGTCGACGGAAAATCAAGATGCGCTGCACGGGCGTGCGCGGACGATTCACGGACGGGTTGAGCAACTGGCGGAGATGTTGCCCGAGCGCGAAGTCGATATCGCGTATTGCACTGACTGGGCCTGCGCCGAAGCGGCGGTGCGGAAGGAATTGGATCGGAAGCTTGCCGGCTTGAAGGCGATGTTTGAGGGCAAGGCGGTTTGGATAATGGCTGCGCGCTTGCCGGTGCGCACGCCGGTCTTTGTTGCCAATAGCATGCCGGTGCGGGATCTGGAATATTTCTGGCCGGCAAATAATCGCGGGCATGTGATCTACTGCAATCGCGGGGCGAACGGCATCGACGGCACGTTATCGACGGCGTTGGGCGTAGCCCATGCCAGCGATCAGCCGGCGGTGCTGCTCACCGGTGATCTCGCGCTTCTGCACGATACAAACGGGTTTCTTTCCGCCCCAAAACTGAAAGGAAGTTTAACGATTGTTTTGATCAACAATAACGGCGGGGGGATTTTCGAACACCTCCCGGTGGCGCAGGATAATCCGCAGTTCGAGGAGTTTTTCGCCACGCCGCAGCAGGTGGATTTCAGGAAATTGAGTTCGGCTTATGGTGTCGCGTACACCCTCGTGCGCGACTGGAAACATTTCTCCGGGTTGGTCGGGAAATTGCCGAAGCGCGGGATTCGCGTGCTCGAAGTTCGCACCGATCGGAAGGCGGATGCGGCTTTGCGGAAGAAGCTATTGCAGCAAGGGGCGAGCGTGGGATGAAAACTATTCGCGCTGACGGACTCTGCGGGCAGGCAGAATTTCCGTTCCGTTTGTAGGAGAGCTTGCTTGCAAGCGATTCGGAGCGCACGCCGACGGACAACGTTTTGAATCGCTTGTAAACAAACTACTACAGTCGGAAAGAAGTCGGGAATAATTCGGAACACGAACGGGAATCGGAGGACGGTGGCGAGCGCGCTTTGCTCGTTCACCGGATTCGCCACTGCTCCGCCTACAGCTGAATTGGCATGCCGACTTCGATGATTTGCATCGGTGGCAGCCGATAGTAATCGCGGACCTGACTGGCGTTGCGGCTGAGGAACGCGTAGAAATGTTTCTGCCATTCAAACATCCGCGTATCACCGCCCGTGATGATCATCTCACGATTAAAATAATAGGTGGCCTCGGTCAGTTTCAAGGGGACGCCGGCGTCCCGGACTTTTTCCATCAGGGTCGAGACGTCGGGCGACTCCATGTAGCCGTAGCGACCGATGGCACGCCAGACACCATTGCCGATTTCACTCACGGTGAAACGTTCCTCTTCCTCGACGGTGGGAACATCCTGCGTGGTGACGCTGAGAAGCACGACGGTTTCATGCAGCACCTTGTTCGCTTTTACGTGATGGAGGAGAACCAAGGGTGTTCCAGTGGGATTGCCCGCCATGAAAACCCCCGTGCCCCGCACGCGGAAGATGCGGTCGCTTTCGGCGATATTACTTAATTCTTTTTCGGTAATTTCATTGGCGTAGATCCGCCGGAAAATTTCGGTCTTGCCGGTTTTCCAAGTGTGCATGATCGCCAACAGGCCGACAGCGACGATCACGGGCAGCCATCCGCCCTCGAAGAATTTATGACGGTTGGCGTCGACCAAGGCAGCTTCGATCGAGACGAAAAAGAGCGCGAGCGGAAGGATGCGCCACCACGCCCAATTCCAACGCAGACGGGCAACCCGGAAAAAAGCGAGGGTGGTGACCAGCATGGTGCCGGTCACAGCGATTCCGTACGCGGCGGCGAGTTTTTCGCTGGAGCCAAATTGGAGGACCACTAAAATTGAGCCAAGCGCGAGGGCGTTGTTGACCAGCGGCAGATAGATTTGTCCGGAATGTGCGGCGTTGGTGTACAGGATTTTCAGGCGGGGAAAATAGCCGAGTTGAATGGCCTGGCGCGTCAGGGAATAAGTGCCGGAAATGAGCGCCTGACTCGCGATGATCGCTGCGCAGATGGACAACCCGATCATGAGCAGGCGTGGGATACCTTCGGGGACCATCGAGAAAAACAGGTTGTCGATTTCGCCCGGATGATCGAGGGCGAAGGCCCCTTGGCCAAAGTAGTTGAGCAGGAGTCCGGGGAACGCGATGCCGTACCACGCGAGGGCGATGTATTTGCGGCCGAAATGGCCCATGTCGGCGTAGAGGGCTTCAGCGCCGGTGATGGAGAGGATGACCGCGCCAAGGATGAGCGCGGCATTGCCAGGATGGCTGAGCAGTAAATTAATCCCGTATCGCGGATCGACGGCCACGAGGACCGCCGAGTTGTCGATGATGTGCCAGAGACCGACCAGGCCGATGACGACAAACCAAATTAACATTACCGGTCCGAAGACGCGGCCGATTGTCTGGGTGCCTTTGTGTTGGAAATAAAATAAGCCGCACAGAATCACACACGAGATGGCGGGAATATAGTGGGCGTATTCCGGGGCAAAACTTTTCAAGCCCTCCACCGCACCGAGCACGGAGATCGCCGGGGTGATTACGCCATCGCCATAAAGCAGCGCGGCGCCGAATAAAACCAACAAGGTAAACATCCCGATGCGCGCGCCGGTGTTGCGCTCCGCGTGCGTCAATGCCAGCAACGCGAAAATTCCGCCTTCGCCGCGGTTGTCCGCCTTCATGACGAACAAAAGATATTTCAGGCAGACCACAATGACCAGGGCCCAGAATACCAATGACAACGCGCCCAGGATTCCAGCGGCTCGGTCGCCGGCGGGCAGGGCGTTCAGGCACTCGCGGAGCGCGTAGAGCGGACTGGTGCCGATGTCGCCAAAGACCACGCCGAGTGCACCGAGGGTGAGGCCGGCACTGGCCGCAGTGCTGACCTTGGGAGGGATTTTCTGCATGGAAGCCGCCATTGTCGGGTTGTCCCGGCACACTCCAAGCAGTTTTCGCTTCCAACGTTAAAACAGCTTGACGCTGGTTTGGCGGGCTTGGTTAAGGGGAAAGAGCCGATGGGGCGGCAGTGATTTACATTCTCAGGCTTTACCCAGGACATTAAGGCACTAGTGTTTGCGCATGCGCCCCGCTTGGAAAATCGTCAAGAAATACGAAGATATCATCTACCAGAAGACTTCTGGGATGGCCAAAATCACCATTAACCGGCCGGATAAACGCAATGCCTTCCGCCCTCAAACGGTGGTCGAGATGCACGAAGCCTTGCTGGATGCGCGTGAGGACCAGTCGATTGGCGTTGTATTTCTCACGGGCGCGGGGCCGGCCAAAGATGGGAAATATGCTTTCTGCGCCGGCGGCGATCAATCGGTGCGCGGTCACGGTGGCTATATCGATGGCAAAGGTACGCCGCGTTTAAACATTCTTGAAGTGCAAAAATTGATTCGATCGATGCCGAAGGTCGTCGTTGCACTCGTGGCCGGTTACGCGATCGGCGGCGGGCACGTGCTCCATGTGATGTGCGATCTGACGATTGCGGCCGACAACGCGATTTTTGGTCAGGTCGGTCCGAAGATGGGGAGCTTCGATGGCGGCTTCGGTTCCAGTTATCTGGCGCGCATGGTCGGTCAGAAAAAGGCGCGGGAGATTTGGTTTCTCTGCAAGCAGTATAACGCGACTGAGGCGCTGGCGATGGGCTTGGTCAACAAAGTGGTGCCGGTGAAAGATCTCGAAGCCGAGGGCATCGCTTGGGCCAAAGAAATTTTGCAGCGCAGTCCGCTTGCGATCCGTTGCCTTAAGTCCGCGTTTAACGCCGAGCTCGATGGCCAGAGCGGGATTCAAGAACTCGCGGGCAACGCAACCATGCTCTATTATATGACGGAGGAAGCGAAGGAGTTCATGACCGCGCAGAAGGAAAAGCGGAAACCGAAAGCGGAAAAGTTTCCATGGCTGCCGTAATGTGATGCACGTGCATCCTGCCTTGGCGCAAACTGACCATCGGCCGTGGCCTTTGCCGAGCGGACCTTGGCGTTGGCATCAAGCTTGGCTGGATCTGGCGTTTATTCATTTCGAGGCGGATCCTGCCGACCTTCGTGGTCTCATTCCAGCCGGACTCGAGTTGGAGTTGTTTGATGGCAAGGCTTGGATCGGCATTGTTCCGTTCCGCATGGAAGGAGTGACGAAACGGGGTTGGCCGGCACCCTCGCTGCTTTGTGATTTTCCGGAAATTAATGTTCGGACCTATGTCACGGACGGGAGAAAATCCGGTGTCTGGTTTTTTAGCCTGTCGGTCCCGCATTTTGCGGCCGTTTGGTTCGCGCGGAAATTCTTTCATTTACCCTATTTCAATGCACGGATTGTCACGTCCGACGTCGGTGGGGGCGTTCATTATGCGGCGCAGCGAGGACCGCACGAGTTTGTTGCCGAATATCGGCCGGGGCCATTGGCGCCGAGTAAGCCGGGCAGTTTTTCCGCATGGGCGACAGAGCGCTATTGTCTTTATAGCAGGAGCGCAGATGGACGTATTTTCCGGGGCGAAATTCATCATATCAAATGGCCTTTGCAGCAGGCTACGATTGATCTTCGGATTAATACGTTGTCTGACTACCCACTCGGGCCGATGCATCCCGAGGTGTTGTTTTCCCGGAGAGTTGATGTGGTGCTCTGGTCCCTCGAGCAAATCAACTGACCACTGGAGTGCTCTTCAACCTGAGGTCGCCGCGTCGCTATCGGTGGCCCAGACGACGAGCCAGCCGCTTTCTTTGTCGACGTAAACCATCGTTGAGGCGCTAGCGTCGCCGCCTTCGACGTAATCAGCTTGGGCGATTTCGGTGGCGGATGAGGTCGGCTCGGCGGCGGTTGGCGTTTGCGATTGGTGGCCGAGGAACGCGAAGGCCAGTGCGGCCGCAGCGGCGAGGGTGGTGCCAAACCAAATTACGGGAGCGAGCGGACGCGGCTTCGCGGGCTTCTTTGCATTGTTCGATAATTGGGCCCGCACTTTTTGCCACTCTTCTTCGATGTCGGGGGTCGCAATTTTTATCGCATCGTCGCGGAATGCGATCATCGCGGAGGCGAGTCGGATGCGCAATTGCTGACAGGCCGGACAGTCGGCCACGTGCCGTTCGAGTGCGGCGTGCTGATCGGGAGTCAGCACGCCATCTCGTTCAGCCAGGAGCAGGGGCTCGTTGTCGCGGCAATTCATGGCGAGTCAGTAATCAGCGGCGGTGACCGTACCCGTAGCTGACTTCGCGGTCGTGATGGTCGTCCCGATTGTGGCGATCATTGGAAACCCAGACGCGTTCGTTCCGGCGTTCGTAGTGACCTTCAACATAGCGACGGCAATCGCGGCCGTGGTAGCTGCGTTCGACGATCCAGCATCCGGGAAGCCAGACGCTCACGCATACATTATTCCAATAACCGCTTGGTCCCCGATCATCGCACCGCTCGCGCCGGTCGTTGCAGCCGTCGTCAACGATGACCGTGGTATTGCGGGAGGGGTAGTCATCGTGATGACTGTCGTTAATGGCGGAGGCGACGATGAGGCCGCCAATAAATCCGCCGACGATGGCCAGTCCTTTATCGCTGGCCGCAGCCGGTTTTGGCGCGAAGGAAAGAGCGGTGACGGTGATGAGAGCAAGAGCGGTGAATTTTGTTTTCATAAGTCTCCAAGGTTGGGTTCATTCCTTGGGACGAAGGTCACGGCAGTTTTATTCAATCTCTTTGATTGGAATCTTAATTCACAGCCCATTAATGATTTGGGAATGACTTGGAATCTGACTTCGGAAGGGAAGCAGGACGCGGTGAATGAGATTTACCGACCGATCAAGATCACCGCATACACTTCGCTTTTATTCCCAGTGGAGGGCCCGCCGAGAACGGCAGGGACTCCGGGACGAAGGATGAGACCGGTGTTCATGAGGACGCGACCACCTTTGAGCCAGCGGACCCGCAGATGCACGGATTTGCCGTCGGCTGATTCCGTTTCGATTTCAAGTTCGTGGCCTTCGCCGAGTGAGAGGTGTCCTTTTTCCGCGACTCCGACGGACGTGCTATCGTCGCCAAGAAAGCGGTAGCTTTCAAAACGCAGAATGCGCCGCAGGGTGGGTTCGTAAGACGCGAGGCGGTGATCGGTCTGCCCTTTTTCATTGGAGGCGGAAATTAAAATACCTTGAATCGCGGCGCGTTCCGCGGCGCGCGCGGTGGTGGTGAAGCTGCTGGCAAGTGCGAGCAGGAGCAGTGAGAGAATGAGGCGAGTGGTCTTCATGGGTGATCCTTTAATTTTTGCGCGAGCAGACGGCGGGCGTGATAAAGACGGGACATGACGGTGCCGGTGGGAACAGCGGTGACCTTGGCGATTTCTTCATAAGAAAGTCCTTCGATTTCGCGCAAGGCAAGCACCGCGCGCAGCTTTGGCGGCAGGCTATCGAGAATTTGTTTAAGTTGAGCGGAACGTTCGGTGCCTTCGGCTTGTTGCCGGGCGTCGTCGGTCGTTACTGGTTCGGGAGCCGATTCAATGGTGTCGTCTCCAATAGAGAATGGCAGGAAGCGATTGTACCAACGCTGGCGTTTGCGGAGATGGTCGATCGCGCGCCGCACGGCGATCGGATGCAGCCACGTCGTGAATTTCGCGTCACCACGAAATTTCGGAAGTTGTTTCCAGATCGTGAGCCACACTTCCTGGCAAATATCGCGGGCATCGTGTTCGTTGCGCACGATGGCTTGGACGAGGCGGAAAACTTGTTCGTAGTGCGTCCGCATGATGACTCCGAACGCGGCCTCATCACCCGCTTGCGCGCGGCGCAGGGTGGCTGGATCGGTGACGATGGGGGTGGGGAAGGAATCAGCCACGGACGACGGGAAAAATGGGGCAATCGCTACGTGCGCAGGTTTGCCTTGGCGGCAATGGGGAGGTCAATGTGAATCAGGCTGTGATTGAGCGCGCTGGGATTTGGCGAGCTCAGACAAAATCCGTAACTGTCGCCGAGGGCGATGTGGCTGCAGGCATTTTCGTCGAGCAAGGCATGATGAAAAAGGCGCTGTTTCGCCCACGCGGGCGGAAGGATTTCATTGGGGATTTCACTGCGGGATAAATTTTCTCCGACCAGTGCGACTTCCCCGAGTCGGCACGCGCCGGCGTCCGTCTCGAGCAATCGATGCAGCAGGGTTTCACCGGTCTTCGCCGTGGCTTTGACGACGCAACCGCGCGCAAACTCCAACTCGATACCGTCAATCACGCTCCCGCCAAACGTGATCGGGCGAGCGACGCGCACCGTGCCTTGAGCGGAGTCGCGGTGGGGCAGGGTGAATGCTTCCTCCGTGGGTAAATTGGCGACAAAGGAAAAGCCGGCCTTCGAGCGCAAATGGGCGGTGCACCACAGATGTTCGGCCGGCAATGTAACCGTGAGGTCGGTGCCTTCGCCTTGGTAGTGCAGCGACTTGAATCGCTGGGTGTTCAGATCGTCGCGATGTTTCTGCAGCGTGCGCAAGTGCGTCGCCCAGGCCGTGAGAATGCCGGTTGGCGGAAGTGTTGCGACGGCGGCAGTTGAATTTGCGTCACACGGCGGCATGCGTATCGCGTCGAACACGGCAGCCCAAAGTGCCGGCATTCTTTGCTCGGGCGGCAGATCGGCATAAACGAGATCGGCCCATTCGGGTGAGGGCGAGGGCGTGGCGGTCCAGTTGGTCGCGCCCTGCATGAGTTGCCGGGCGATTCCGCCGAAATAGCTGCTGCAGATCGCGCGTGCTTCGGCCACTTGTTGGGGCGGGATGCCTTCCATTAAACCCGATTGGCTGCCGAGGAGAAAAAGGATCGCATCGCCGCGCTGGACGCAGTCGTTCATTTTTGTGGCGTTGTCCGCCACGAGCCGGGTCAGGCCGCGCCAATTTTTATTGGCGGCAAATTCGCGCAACCGAGTCGGATCACCCCAGATGATTTCAATGGCCGCTGGTGAAGGGCAACCCGAGGCCAGCGCGGCGTTCGTTACTGCGGCGACGAGTTTTTCCGCACTCCGCGACACGCCTTGCAATTCGTACGGCTCGGCGATGAGCAAACGCTGGCCGGGTTGCAGATTCAGTCCGACTTGGACGATGACTGCGGCATAGGCGGCGAGGCGAGGTTCGGAATGGGTCATGTCCGAGCGGTGCGAATTTCTCTCATCGCGTAAGCCTTAAATTGAAATGCGCCACAATCAGTCGCGCTGACTCATCGGCGGATTTTTTTTGCGTATCAATCCGCAAATCAGTGCGCGGAATTATCGGTGAGTTGAAGCTCCCGCTGAGGCGGAGCTGCCGGTAGAGAAATACGTCGGTGAGTTTTCTGAAGTGTTGGCGCGTACTGGCGGTGAGGCGACTTTCGATGACCGCTTCACTCGCTCTGAGTTCGACTGAGTCCAGCCGGATTGCTGCTTTTGCCCAGTCACCAAACAACCAGTCAATAAACGCCTGCGGAACGGAGTTCTCCGGATTGAAAGTGAAGATTATTCCGTGCGGTCGTTCGTGGGCCGCGCGCTGGAAGAATTGCCGCCATAACTCGTCGCGCCGTTCGATAAATCCGGGCGTACCGAAGGCGTGGAGTTGCAGCGCTTCATCCACGGCGATGTGGTTATGATAAAGCTCATAACCGGTCAGGGTGGCCAATTTTCGGGCGACGGTCAGCTTGCCGGTGGCCGGAAGGCCGTGGATGAAAACCAAATTCATGCACCTAGCTGCGCTGCACTTCGAGCAGCACGGCGTCGTTCAAGTAATGACTCAAATAGCCGAAGGTGACGGTACCATAACCGTTCTGGCCCCAAGTGTCGCCCCAGGAATTCTTGAAAACAAAGTAGGTGTCTTCCAAGCGCCCGGTCTCCGAATGGTAGCCTACGATGGTGACCGCGTGCCACGCGTTATTCATCGGCCGCTGGCCGCTGAGGTAGCCGGTGCGCAACGAGTGATAGTTTGGCCACGCGAGGCCGACCGCGACCGGGATTCCGGCGTTCAACGCATGGACTAGATTATTGATGCGGGTTGTCGCATCACGCCCGGGCAATTCATGGACAAATACTCGCTGATGTTCGCGCGCCTCCCGGATGGTTTCAGGGGACGGTGGCTGGATCGAACGCATGTTGAGCGCAGCATTGTTGGGCATGCTGGATTGCAGCGGAATTCCGTAGGCGCGAAGGGCATTGACCACTTCGGTAAGGGTGAATCCGGTGTCGGCATCATCGGTGGAACCTTCGGGTGAGCTTGGCGCCTGAATTGATGCGTGCTGGACCGTTCTTTCGGTCGCCCAAATGAGGTAGTCTTCGGAGAAATTTTCCGGCTGTCCGCAGATCCGGGCGTTTTGAAATTCCAAGGCGGAGACAATGGCGTAGATCGCGCAACTGGGGCGACGTCCCTGATTTCTTACTCCCAGACCGAGGGCGATAAATTGCGGACGCAGATTGACATCCTTTTGCACGGTGGCGGGCTGACCGAATTGTTGCAGCACGCGATCCAAGTCCGAGCCACTCGCGACGGTGGGTTTAATGATTCGCTTCGGTGGAGCTGGTAACGGAGTGCTGGCGGCCGCTTTTTCCGCCGCCGCTTCCGCTGCGGGATCGTAATTAAAACGTGTCTGCCATTCCGGTGAAAGATCACGGAGCCGGACGGAGGCCATGCCGCCGGGATGAGTGATCATGACGGTTCGGGCGTTGACCGAACGGATGACGATATCGTGGTAGGTGATTTTCCCAACCGTGAGAGAATCCAGCTTTGCTCCAGGTTTGAGCGGTTCTTCCGCTTGGGCGGCTGGCAATAAGACAAAAGACAAGCAGGTGATCAGGGCAGCGAAGTGGCGTGATAATGTCATGGTTGAACCATCGAGAGCCTAAGTTGCGGTTCATCGGTAACGCAACCCGCCAAAAGCAAAAGTGCGGCCGGTGAGGGCCGCACTTGGTGAAAACGAGGAAGTTTAAAGTTTCCTTACTTGCCGAGGCTCTTGCGGAGATCGTCGAGCTGGCCAGCTGAGCCCAAGAGGACGTTGCGGCTGGCGATGAACTTCGCGTATTCCACGATGAAGATCTTGCCTGGTGGGCGGAAATCGAACTCGGCGGGCTTGTCGCGGAAGAACTCGCGGTGGACGCGGGTCCAGACGAGGCGACCATCGGTATCGATGTTGATCTTGGTGACGCCGAGTTTGGCGGCGGGGAGATATTCGTTCACATCGACACCCATCGAGCCGGCGATCGTGCCGCCGGCGGCGTTGATGCGGGCGACTTCGTCCTGCGGAACAGAAGATGAACCGTGCATGACGAGCGGGTAGCCGGGGACGAGCGCCTTGATCTTCTCGAGGACGTCGAAATGGAGCGATTGGCGGCCCTTAAATTTGAAGGCACCGTGCGAGGTTCCGATCGCGCAAGCGAGTGAATCGCAGCCGGTGCGCTTGATGAATTCTGCGGCTTCCGCCGGGTTGGTGAGGGTGGCGTGGCCGTCCTCGACCTTGATGTCTTCTTCGACGCCGCCCAACATGCCGAGTTCGGCTTCGACGGAAATGCCTTTGGCATGAGCGCGGTCAACGACGCGTTTGCTGATCTCGATGTTCTTATCGAATGACTCGTGGGAAGCGTCGATCATGACGGAGCTGAAGAAGCCTGAATCGATGCACTCGTAGCAGGTCTGTTCGTCACCGTGGTCAAGATGCACTGCGAAGATGGCCTCGGGGAAAATCTCGCCGGCGGCGCGGATAATGGCTTCCAGCATACGCTTATCGGTATACGAACGCGCACCCTTGGAAATCTGAATGATGAACGGAGCTTTGGATTCGATGGCACCCTTGAAGAGCCCCATCGCCTGCTCGGCGTTATTGATGTTGTAGGCACCGACGGCATATTTGCCGTAGGCGTGTTTGAAGAGCTGGGCGGTTGTTACGATCATGGTAAAAAGACTGTGGGTTAGCTAGCCGTTCGTGGAAACTTGCTACAAGCCTATTGTTGGCCAAACAGGCCGGTCGGTTGTGTCATACTGGAGATTTTTTTAGCGATAAGCGCTATGAGTGTTGGTGAGAGACAAAATAGCACCAGACGCACGCGGGTTTCAAAACTAAACGCGGTGCATAATTTGTCTTTATATGCGCAGGGAAAGCGGGGGCGGTGGGGCTCTTTCCGGGTAGGCCAGCCCGCTTGCGGGCGCTCCGAAGCACTAGCAAGTGGCTGATGTCGCATCCGCTCGGTACGCTGCTACAACTGGGGCGCACCTGAGCGCGAGCAAGCTCGCTGCTTACGATTGAGAAAGTCCCCGCACCTACCGTGGCGGGAACTCGAATTCGGCTTTGTCCTGCTTTTGCGCCATTACGAGATAGGCACTGAACTTGTTGCCGCGCTTGGAAATGAAATTCTCGATGAGGTTTGAGCGGCCTTCTTCGACCAGCCGACGTACTTCTTCCACTGGGATTTCCACATCGCAAAGTTTTTTCGCGAGCTTGAACACCTGGCGGTTTTCCTGGTCGGGTTTGCGAACGTAGTAAGCGTCCCCGAGCTCCACCAATTCGCCCACGGGAGATTTACTTTCGCCGATGACCGTGGCTTTGGAAAGGTCGGCCTTGGCCCGGGCTTTGCGTTCGATGGGCTTGCCGTCCTTGCCGACTTTGGCCGCGCGGGGCGGAAATTCCCAAGACATCTTGCCTTCTTCGCGCTTGAGGAATGCATCAAATGGCCGGCCTTTTTTGGAAATGAAACCCTTGATGAGTTCGGTCTTTCCGTCCGTCACCATCTTGATGGCCTGCTCGGGTGGAATCGCCTTTTGACACATGATCCGTCCGACGCGGAAAGTCTGTTTCCAGCCTTCGCCGTCGCGCTCACGTAAAATGTAACTGCTGCCGTTTTCGCAAAGTTGGACGCCCGTGGTCGGGTCGGTCCAGAAGGGGGTCAGGGTAGAAATGTCCGCCTTGTCACCGAAATCGAACTCCGTCTTCCATTTCTTAACCAGCTCTTTCTTTTTGAGCTCCTCGACGAGCGAGAGTTTGAGCAACGCTGAGAATCGATTGCGGGTTTTGTTGGAAATGAAACCGTCGAGTGGTCCGACTTGGCGCTTTTCAACGAGGTCTTTGACTTCCGCTTCTTCCATGCGCCGGCCGCCGATGATTTTGTAAACCATGAGCTCGCCGTCCTGCGACTTGTAGCCGCGGAGAGTTTCTTTCATGGGCTTGTTGTCGGTCGGCGAAATGATTTCGGTCATGCGAGCGACGGAATCGTCCTCCTCGAAACCTTTCACGCGTTCCACCATTCCCTTCGTTTCCTTCACGATCTCGGCCATGAAGGCCTCGCGGGAAAACTTCCCGTGTTCCATTTGGCGGAGATTGAATTCCCATTCGCCGGTCATCGCGGGACTGGTGATTTCCTCGGCTTTTACGGCGGTCAGAAATTGCAGCAACTGTTCCGCCTTCGTGGTCGGCATCAGCTCGCGCTGGTTGCGGTCAATGTACTTCTGATTGACGAGCCCTTCGATTGTATCGGCACGGGTTGCGGGGGTGCCGAGCCCGCGTTCTTTCATCGCTTCGGCGAGTTCTTCGTCATCGACGAGTTTGCCCGCGCCTTCCATGGCGGAGAGCAGCGTGGCTTCCGTGTAGCGCGGCGGCGGACGCGTGGTCTCGCTGTGCAGAACGGGATCGATGGTCTTCGCTTTGTTTTTATCTTCGACCGACAGTGCCGGCAAAGCCTTCGAGTCCACGGAGTCATCGTCGACGGTCGTCTTGCCATAAACGGCGAGCCAGCCGGGAGAGGTGAGCACTTTTCCTTCGGTCTTAAAGGTGTGCGTTGCGACCACGCTGAGACGCGTCGTGATATCGAATTCCGCCGCCGGATGGAACGTCGCGACGAAGCGTCGTGCGATCATGTCGAACAACTTGGCTTCCGACTCGTCGAGGTTCTTGGCCTCGTGCTGCGTCGGGATAATCGCAAAGTGATCGGACACTTGGGCGTTATTGAAAATACGTTTGTTCGGATGAACCCAACCGGACTCCAGCACGCGTTGGGCGTGAACTTTCAAATCGCCACTGAGATTGCCAAGGGTCTCGCGCACGAGCGGCATATAATCCTCGGGCAAGGCGCGTGAATCCGTACGGGGATACGTGATCATCTTGTGTCGCTCGTAGAGTGCTTGCGCGATCTGGAGCGTGCGTTTCGCCGGGAAGCCGAAGCGACCGTTCGCTTCGCGTTGCAAGGTGGTCAAATCATAGAGGCGCGGCGCGGTTTGCGTGCTGGCTTTCTTTTCTTCGGATACGACGGCCATGGGCTGGCCCTGGCACGCGGCGACGATGGCTTCGGCGGTTTTCTTGACCCACATGCGATCCACGCGGTCGTGTTCGTCGTCGTTTTTCTTAAAGTCGGGACGCTGATAGGTGCCTTCGTAGACGCCTTTCGCGATCTGAAAGTTGGCGGTGACGCGCCAGAAATCACGCGGCTTGAAATTGCGGATCTCGAGCTCGCGATTGAAGACGATGGCGAGGGTGGGGGTCTGGACGCGGCCGACGGAGGCGACGTTTCCGGCGCGAGAACCGAACATGCGTTTCGTCAGGGCGCGGGTGCCGTTGATGCCGATGAGCCAGTCGCTCTCGCTGCGGCAGCGCGCGGCATCGGCGAGGCCCTGCATCTGTTCGGCCGAGCGCAGATTGGCGAAGGCAAGTTTGATGCCCTCGTTCGTCATGGACGACATCCAGAGCCGCTTGAACGGCTTTTTGCACTTCGTGAGCTGGTAAATATAAGTGAAGATCAGTTCGCCTTCGCGGCCGGCGTCGCAGGCATTGATGACGCTGGTGACATCCTTGCGGGCGAGGAGTTTTTTGAGTTGGTCGAAGCGGGCCTTCGAGTCCGGGATCGGCATCAGCTCGAATTCCTCGGGGATAATGGGCAGCGTCTCCAAGCGCCAGAAGCCGTATTTTTTCTTGTCGATATCCTCCGGCATCTGGAGTCCCACTAAGTGGCCGACGGCCGACGAAATCACGTATTCGTCATTTTCAAAATGGTCGCCCTGCTTCGGTACTTTTCCAAGTGCGCGCGCCAGATCGGTGGCAACAGAGGGCTTTTCGGCAATGATGAGACACTTCATGTGGGGCCGAGCCGTTAGGGGTCGGCGCCGATAATTTCAAGCAATACTTTTTTTGCCGCTCCTAAACTCGGGTGAGAATTACGGCAGGTGCAGGTAATATTTACGCAGGTAGGTCAGCAATTTTTCGCGGTTCTTCTCACGGTAGGCCGCGTAGTCGCGCGCGAGCTCGGCGTTAGCTCGGAAAAACAAAATATGCTCTGATAAAAATCCTGCTTGTTCAATCTCAGCCAACTCGTCGAGGGACGGACCGATATCAGTGAGGGCTTGGTGGGAATTATTGGACTGCTCCGGAGCCTCTTTCATTTCATGATATATTGTGATCAGGGTTTTGAGTGAATAGACCTCCTCGCCAAGACTCAGCCGATAGGCTTGACCAGCCGGAAACAACGTTGTTCGGTTTTCGGTCTGCCATTTTGCTCGGGCAAGCGAGTAGGCGACATCCCAGGTGGTGGATTTGTCAGATAGGGCTATCTCAGGCCCCTTGGTGCCTGCTTTGACTTGGACAACCGGAAGTTTTATTGCCGCCTGCCACGGCTTGAGCAGGAAAGCGCGGCACCCATGCTGTAAAGCCGTCCACGGATATTGGCTGTAGGGTTCGGCGACTACGGCGAGGAGATACTGATCGAGGGCGTCGTCCTTGCGGTTGAGGCGAAGAAGAGTGTCCCCACTGTAGCGGTGGGCTTTCTCGAAATCCGGATTCAACTCGATGGCTTTTTGAAACCAGCGCAGCGCCTCGGGTAATTCCTTACTGGAAAAGTAAGCGTCACCCAAGTAGACAGTCGCAACGTAGTTTGTCGGATCAATTGCCAGGGCCGCCTGATAAGCTTCCTTCGCATGGACGAAATCGCCTTTGCCAAAGGCCTCTTCTGCTTTCTGGAGTAACGGTTCTAGTTTTGGATCATTTGAGAGCTTCGTGATGTTTTCGGAGCCGTCAGGATTAATTTCAGAGAGTGCGGTGGCGATCAGTGGTTGAGTTGATCCTGCTTTTTGGGCGCGGACTAGATATTCCCGGGCTTGCTTCATCGCCTTCTTGCGCTTGCTCCCGACCTCAAATTTGCGCGCGATCACGGCTGCTTCCATTCCCAGGCTGAAAAGAACCGCATCATCATCGGGTTTCTCTTTCAGCAGTACTTTCAGCGCATCAATCGCAAGTGGAGAATGGGTGACGGCGAGTTCAACTGCTTTACTTTTCCGCAAGTTGTAGGCCTCAACGTTTCCCGGAGGATTGACCGCGAACAGTGAGGAAAGCGTGATTAAAACAGCGAAAAGGGCAAGGAAGGTCCGCATGGGTAGAAGCGGATGCTAGGCCTTGCTCGGGCAGGCTAACGATACAATTTTCATCGGCTGTCTTCTCTTTTTTTGCCGCCGATTTTCCCGTCAAGCGTCGCCCAATAGCGAGACCGCGCGATGAAAATTACCCGTCAGCCAGTAGACTGGCTGACAGGTAACAGGAAGATTTCCCTGCAGTACTTATTTGACGCCCAACTCGGCAAGCACCGAGTCCAGTGCCTTGAGCAAATCGGCCATCGTCGCGTCGGTCTCGTCACCCATGTTCGAGATGCGGAACGCCAGGCCCTTCAGCTTGCCGTAACCGCCGTCGATCACGAAGCCGTGCTTGGATTTCAAGGCCTTGTTCAGCGCGGCCAGATCAACCTTCAGCGTGTTGGCAAAACAGTTGAGTGAAACCGAGCCGTAGCCGTGTTTCGGGAAGAGCGTGAAGCCTTTTGCGAAAGCCCATTCCTGAACCAGCTTGTTCAGGCGGGCATGGCGGGCATAACGCACTTCGGCACCCTCGGCTTTGATGTCTTCCAGCTTGGACTTGAGCGCGTAGATGAGCGAAATCGCCGGGGTGCTCGGGGTCATGCCGGCTTCGTGGTTCTTTTGGAATTCCAGGAAGTCGAAATAATACCCGCGGCCCGTGATGCTGGCGGCGCGCTCGAGGGCGCGTTTGTTGACGGAGAAAATCGACAGGCCCGGAGGCATCGCGAGGGCCTTTTGCGAACCGGTGATCATGACGTCGATGCCGAGCTCGTCCTTCTTGATCGGCAGGGCGCTGAAGGAACTGATGGTGTCGACAATGCTGATGACGTCCGGGAAATCGCGGAGCACCGCCATCAACGCCGGCAGATCGCTCATGCAACCGCAGGAAGTTTCGTTGTGGATAAGGGTGACGGCGTCGAATTGGCCGGTGGCAAGTTCCTTGCGCAACAGAACGGGATCGACGGGCTGGCCCCAGTCAAATTTCAGTCCGCTCGCGGCGAGACCGCAGCGTTGGGCGACGTCGAGCCATTTGTCGGCGAAGGCACCGTTCATGCAGCAGAGAACTTTTTTCTTCACCACGTTGCGGAGGGAACCTTCCATCACGCCCCACGCACTGCTGGTGCTCAAATAGACCGGGTCCTGCGTATAAAACAGGGCCTGGAGTTGCGGGGTGATCGATTGGTAGAGCGCCACGAAATCGGTGCTGCGGTGCCCGATCATGGGTTGCGTCATTGCGCGCAAGGTTTTCTCGGAGACGGCGATGGGGCCGGGGATGAAAAGTTTGTAGCTCATGTGGTGTAAAGGTGAAGCCGGTGTTGCATGTCGCAAAACAACAGCTAACACACATTCGCAACCACCGTCCCTTCGCGTCAAAGCCAAATTTGTTCATGCCCAACCGCTGGCTCCGTCATAAGATAGTTGAATTCGAGCAATTCGCCATCGATGTATTTATGGGTCGGCGGGAAGGCACGGCAGCGATGCTGTTCGGCGCGTTCCTGCAGGTGTTATCCTATCTCTTCAGCGGAATTGCGCAACTCCGGCTCTGGCTTTACCGCAATCGTATCCTGCGCGACCAGCCGCTCGGCTGTCTGGTCGTCGTGGTCGGCAATCTGACCGTTGGTGGCACGGGCAAGACCCCGATTGTGGAAATGTTGGCCAAGGCGCTGCGCGAGCGTGGGCGCAAAGTGGCGATTCTTTCCCGCGGTTATAAAAGCAAGGCGCCGCCGTTCTGGAAAAAATGGTGGTTCTGGCTCAATCACACCGAAGAGGCACCGCCGCGCGTCGTGAGCGATGGCACCACGGTGTTGCTCGATTCCGAAGTGGCCGGCGACGAGCCGTTCATGCTCGCGCGCAATTTGCCGGGCGTGGTGGTGCTCGTGGATAAAAATCGCGTGAAAGCGGGCGCCTACGCGATTAAGGAATTCGGGTGTGACACGCTCGTCCTCGATGATGGATTTCAATACCTGCCGCTCAAAGGCCGCTTGAATCTTCTGCTCGTGGACAAAACCAATCCTTTCGGAAACGGTTTTCTGCTCCCACGGGGAATTTTGCGTGAGCCCATCAAGCATCTCCAGCGCGCTTCGTATGTCTTTCTGACGAAATCCAAGGGCGTCCGCGACGTCGAGCTGGAGGCGATGATTCATAAATTTAATCCCGGGGTGGAAATTATCGAATGTGCCCACAAGCCGCAGTATCTTCAGCATCTCAGAACTGGCGAAAAATTGCCCCTGACCGCGATGGCGGGTCGCAAAGTGGGTGGGTTCAGTGGCATCGCCGCACCGGAAGGGTTCGAGGCGTTCCTGCGTGAGGCGGGCGCGAAGCTCATTTATACCCGGCGCTTTCTCGATCATTATCGCTTCACGACGGAAGACCTCGCGGAAGTTTTTGCCGATGCCAAGACAGCTGGCGTGGAATTTATTGTGACGACGGAAAAAGATGCGGTGCGCATTGAGAGCGGGGCGACTTTGCCCTTGCCGTGTTATTATCTGCGTTTGGAGATCGAGATTTTGCGTGGAGCCGACGATTTTCAGGACGCGGTGGGTAAAATTTGTTTTCCCCGGGGCGATCCCGTGTTGGCGTCGACTCCGCCGATGTAGGCGGCGTTCCACCTTTGCTCGGTGTGCTCCGCTTTAGGGTTGAAGGCGGGCGTGACTGGCGCGATAGAAATGAACCATGAGTGATCCCCGTTATGCCCGGCTGGCTGAAGTGCTGACCGGCTTTTCCACTGAATTGAAAAAAGGTGAGCGCGTCTTCATTGATGCCTTCGATGTGCCGGACACCTTTACGATCGCCCTCGTGCGGGCGGCGCAGGATCGCGGCGCGTTGCCCTACGTGAATGTCCTGCGGGCCCGCATCACACGCGAATTGCTCAAAGGCGCGACGGTCGAACAATACGCAGTGACGGCGGAAGTGGAATTGCAGCGCATGCAGAAAATGCACGCCTACATCGCGGTGCGTGGGTCGGATAATATTTTTGAGACGTCCGATGTCCCGGCCGAGCGCGTCCAAGCTGTCTCCAAAGCGCTCAAGCCCGTGCTCGATTACCGGGTGAATAAAACCAAGTGGGTGGTCCTGCGCTGGCCCTCGTCCGCCATGGCCCAGCAGGCGGGAATGAGCACGCAGGCTTTCGAGGATTTTTATTTCCGCGTCTGCACGTTTGATTACGGGCGCTACGGTCCGGGCATGAAGGCGCTGACTGATCTGATGGACAAAACCGATCGCGTGCAGCTCAAAGGCCCTGGCACCGATCTGAAATTTTCCATCAAGGGAATCGGCGCGGTGGCCTGTGGCGGCCAACGCAATATTCCCGACGGGGAAGTGTTTTCCTGCCCGGTGAAGGACAGTGTGGAAGGCGTGATCCAGTATAACGCTCCGACCGTTTATCTCGGCACGTCGTTCGACAATATCCGGCTCGTTTTCAAGAAAGGGAAAATTGTGGAGGCCACGAGCAACAACACGAAACGTTTGAATGAGATTCTCGATAGTGACGACGGCTCACGCTACATTGGCGAATTCGCGATTGGTTTTAATCCGCATATTTTGCAACCGATGCGCGACATTCTGTTCGATGAAAAAATCGCCGGTTCATTCCACTTCACTCCCGGGCAGGCTTACGAAACCGGCGGCAACGGTAACAAGTCGCAGGTCCATTGGGACATGGTTAATATTCAGCGCCCCGAATACGGCGGCGGAGAAATCTGGTTTGACGATAAACTTATCCGCAAGGACGGCTTGTTCACCGTGCCAGCTCTGAAAAAACTGAATCCTGATCAATTGCTGAAAAAGGGATAATGCGGCGAGGCTCCGCGTCGTTGAGTTGCGCGGAGGATTCGCCTAATTCAGATCATGAAAATTGACCACAGAATACACGGAAAACACAGAAAGTGTCCGGCCGTGTTCGGTGTATTCAGTGTGTTCTGTGGTTTATGATTCCGGATTTTTCCCTCGCCGGTTTTATCCAGTCACTGCCGAAGACGGAAACGCATTTGCACGTTGAAGGGGCGCTGCCGTATGAGCTGCTCCACGATTGGAAACCGGAGATTTATCCTGAATTTCCCGCCTTTCGCGAACGCAGTTATCGGTACGAAACTTTTCCTGATTTTGAGCAACAATTGCTTAATAACGCCCTGCCTTGGTTCACCTCGGCAGAGCGTTACCATGAAGCCGCGAAGGTCATGTTTGCGCGCCACGTGACGCAGAACGTCAAATACGTGGAGACCAGTTTTCATCTTCCGGTCACCGGATTTATCAATGTATCCGGCCAGGAAATTATCTCGGCCATCAAATCCGCCGCGCCGAAGAATCTCGAGGTGCGGGTGTTTGCCGGGATGTTGCGCAGCGATATTGGCGGTTCACTCAGAAAAACGATCGACGAGCTGCACACGTGGAACGATCTCGCGGGCACGGATCTGCATGGTTTTGAATTAATGCCGACCGAACTGGACACCGCCAAGGTTTGGCAAAAGTTACGCGATGCGGGTAAGGTGACGAAGTGTCATGCGGGCGAGTTTGATGGTGCGGCCCGGGTGCGCGAAGCCATCGAACAACTGGGAGTCACCCGGATTCAGCATGGCGTGCGGGCGAGTGAAGATCCGGCCGTCATGAAACTCGCGTCAGACCGGGGGGTAACTTTTGATCTGTGTCCCATCAGCAACGTGGGGTTAAAAGTGGTGCCTGACATGACGAAGCATCCGTTGCGCCGGTTCATCGAGGCGGGGATTCGTTGCACGATCAGCACCGACGATCCGCTCTGTTTTGCGAACTCGATTAACGAAGAATATTGGGCGGTGTCGCATGGACTAGGATTCACGCGCCGCGAGCTGGCGCGGCTCGCGCGCAATGGTTTCGAAGTGGCATCGTTATCGCCCACTCAGAAACAACCGTGGCTGGACCAATTGGATGCAGTGATTCGTGGGTAGGTGGTGTAACTATCACCGCCCGAGTTGTTCTCTGTTTGATTGGTGTGGACGGAGTGGAAGTGCAAAACGTGAACCTCGCTCCGCGATTTCGCAGGAGGCTGCTTGCAGGCGATGGATGGACGTGCACCATGCGGGATACTTGGAAACAACCACCTACACGATTCCTGAAGGCGTTCGCCGCGAGCGCGCGGACAAAGTGCTCGCCCATGCCTTTCCCGAACACAGCCGTTCGGCGTTTCAACGCGCCTTGGAGGCCGGCTTGGTCAAGGTGGATGGGAAGGTGATTCCCCAGGATCTCGAGGTGAAGACGGGGCAGATAATCGAGTTCAGTTTTCCTGAGGTGGTGCAGGCGGAGATTCACGCGGTGGATATTCCGCTAAAAGTTATTTTTGAGGACAAGCACCTCATCGTGTTGAACAAGGCCGCTGGGATGGTCGTCCATCCGGGAGTTGGTACCGGCGAAGATACCATGGTGCATGCTTTACTGGCGCACTGCGCGGGTGGCTTGAGTGGCATCGGCGGCGTGGAACGTCCGGGGATCGTGCACCGCTTGGATAAGGAAACGACCGGCCTGATTGTGGTCGCGAAAAATGATAACGCGCATCGTGCGTTAGCCGATCAATTCGCTTCACGCGCTTTGAAGAAAGAGTATGTGGCGTTGGTCTCGGGTGCGCCAAAAAAAGACAGTGGCGTCATCGACAGTGCGATCAGTCGGCACCCGGTTCACCGCCATCGGATGACGACCGGTGAAGGCGGCCGGCCTTCACGCACGGACTGGACGGTGGAGAAACGATTCGGGGTTTTCGCCGCTCTCGTGCGCTGTCACATTCATACGGGTCGCACTCATCAGATTCGCGTCCATTTGAAAGCGCTGGGCCATCCGTTGCTGGGCGACAGCACCTACGGTTGGAAACAAAATCCCGTCATGCCAGTGCCGCTGCGGGTCATGCTGCACGCGGAGCATTTGGTCTTCACGCATCCCGTCAGCGGAAAAATCATGGACCTGCAGGCCCCGTTGCCCGCTGACTTCAAGAAGATGCTGACCGCGCTGAGGAAGTTATAACTGCGCGCTTGGCCGGCTGATCTATTGCTCGTTTGCACGGTTGAAATTGAATGACGTGCGCGTGAGAAGTGGGGGAATTTGCGGAAATCGGCTTGGATTGCGACTTGTCGCGGCGAGATGGGGGAATAGTAATGCGCAAATGATTCTTCGCTGCTTTTTTGGCTTTCTTACCCTGACTTGGGTGGTGCTTGGGGCGGAATCACCACCGACGTTGCTGCGGCAATCTCCGGCGAGTGCCGCGATTAGGATTAAGCGCACGATGCATTATCTCGTGCAATTTCCCGCAGGCTACGACTCGGATGGGCACAAGTGGCCGTTGCTCGTTTTCCTTCACGGCTCGGGTGAGCGCGGCCAGAACGTCAATCAAGTCGCGATGAATGGTCCGCCGAAACTGATCGCTGCCGGAAAGGAGCTGCCGTTCATCGTGGTCTCGCCGCAGTGCCCGGATGGTCAGCCGTGGTATGGATCGGAAGTGGATGCGCTCGTTGAGCAACTCACGCATACCTATCGGGTGGATTTAAAACGCGTCTATCTCACCGGGCTAAGTTTGGGCGGTTACGGCACGTGGGATGCGGCGATTTTTAACCCCGAGCGTTATGCGGCGATTATGCCGGTGTCCAGTGGCGGACCTTGCCCGGAGGACGCGGTTCGTTTGAAAAATGTGCCAGTCTGGGCGTTTCATGGCGCGAACGATCCCGAAGTGCCGCTGCGGGAAGCTAAACAATATGTCTCGACGGTCATCAGTGCGGGCGGCAACGCCAAGCTCACCATTTATCCGGACGCCGGCCATGATGTATGGACCGAAACCTACGCGAATCCGGAAGTGTATTCGTGGCTGCTGGCTCACGCCCGGCCGTGACGTGCGGGCCTGACCGCCGGGCCCCACCTGTTTTCGCGCGCCGGAAATTACCTCTTCTTTTTCGTGTGCGGCTCGATGTTGAGGTAGGTCTTAGCGAGCATCTGTGACTCGTAGAATTCCACCAGACGCACGCCTTCGCGGGGTTTGATGAGATCCTTCTTCGTCGCGTGGTCGATCTGCTGTTTGATGCGGCGGCAGAGTTCTTCCCACTGGTATTGCACGCCTTCAATGACATCTGCGATACGCGAGCCGGCGAGCGCTTCCTCAATGTAATAACCGTTGGGTTCATCGTCTTCGAGGAAGACGTGGACCTCGTTCACGCGGCCGAACAAATTGTGCAGATCGCCCATGATGTCCTGGTACGCAACGGTCAGGTAAATGCCGAGGTAGTATGGCTCGTTGTGTTTCAGCGGATGCAGCGTGATGTAATCCTTCACGTCCTGGAGATCGATGAAGTTGGCGATCTTGCCGTCGGAATCGCAAGTGATGTCGACGAGTGTCGCGTTGACCGTAGGTTTTTCCTTTAACCGGTGCAGGGGCGTAATCGGGAAAAGTTGCTTGAGCGCCCAGCTGTCGAGGAGCGATTGGAACACCGAGAAATTACAGACGTACTGGTCGGCGAGAAGTTTTTTGAG
>JANYFP010000354.1 GCA_025362555.1 Verrucomicrobiota bacterium | reverse complement strand
CGGTTCCCGGTCCGTCGGACGATCCGCAGGCCCTTCAGGAAACCGCTGTGGAGACGGTAGTCGGTCGCGATGTTCCCCACATATTTGCTATAGTTGAACGCCTTGACTGGGCCAGGACCAACGGACGGAAGCCACACACTTTGGAGGGTATTCCAATTGTTCACGCCGTTTTGCACCCGAGTCTGATTGATCTGAGCCAGCGTGTTAACCGCCGGGTCGATCGACGCAACGTTACTTGCGCTAATGAGCACGCCACCTTGGGCGAGAATTTTTCGAGCGAGTGCATCATGGTCAGTAATATATTGGAAAATATCAGGCGCGATGTCCGACACGATATTGTCCGTTTGCCCGGCATTTAAGCTCAGGCGCCAGTAGCCCGTGAGATTGGCCGTGATTTCAAGTTCATAGCCTTCCACGTGGCTGGTGCGAGTCGTGTAAACGTTATCCGGAAAGCTCGCCGGACTCAGGTCGTTGCGACCACTCGAGCTGAGGTCACCGATGACGGGGGTATTGTAGATGCCGTTGTAGAAATCCTTGAAGTTACCCCCGGTGCCCATGCCACCCGTGGTGTTGAAGGACTGCTTGTTTTGATCGGACGTGAACTTTCCGATACTCGCCGACAACTTACCATTTGGCAGAGTAAAACGAATGCCATAGTCTTGGCCGATCGAAGCGGTATTGGGACTCAGGGTTCCGTCCACTTGGATTTGCGCTGTAGTCAGACTGAACGTCTCGCTCTTGTTAACAAACACGCCGAGCCAGGGCTTGATATTGACCACCGTGCCGATCGTGAAGGTGTTAACCCCCGCCGCGATGGCCGGCGCGTTATACTGTTCTTGGAAGCGGTCATTGGCATACTGTGAAAGCCGGACGTTGACATTGTTTGCATCCCGTCCGCGAGGAACCGTCACCGCCGGGGTCACCGGACCCGTAACCACGCCCGCCGAATTCTTTGGTTTATACACCATGGAGAAATAATCATCCGGGGCATTCTCCTTAAATAGGACACTGGTGCCATCCCAGCCAACTGGCATATCACCAGCTGCAAAAGATTTATTTTGCGCCACATACGTCAGGTCGCGGCGGACAGCGCCGATGAACACCAACTTGTTCTTGAACAAATCCAAGTTAGCAGCCGCCTGAAAGTATTTATACTTCTTCAAGCTGTCCGCATTGTTGTCTTGGCGTGAAAGATCATACATCCATTTCGGGGTGATCGTCTGGGTGATACCCGTCTGCGGATTGGTGATCGTAAATGGAGTCTGATCGGCGGGCACGTAATTCTTGTTCGCCTGGTCGAGGTAGATCCGGGTCCAGACACCGAATTGATTGTACTGGTCGTTGTCGACCCAGGTACGCGCGTCGGCGTTAACCAGATTTTTCAAATTACCTGCCGTCGCGGTGCCCAGCGTAGCATTCGTCAGCGGCAACAAGAGCGTCTTGGCGCGAGCGATGTTGCGCTCGATGTCAATCCCACCCATCACGCTGAAATTGGCCTTCCCGTTAAAAAAACGACCCTTGTCGAATTCCTTACTGTAGACGGCCTGAGCCCGGATATTGCGCACATCGTCATTACGAATATTGCGGTACTCCATAAACTCAGTGTAGGGATGGAGGAAGTTCGGGTTGGCTTGCCCGTTCGGGAGGATTTTATCGATGTCAATATACTCCTCTTCCATACCGCGACGGGAAGCGGTGTTACCGATCTTGTCGCCCTTGTTGATGTCGCCGGCGACTTCGAAGAATAAGCTATCACCCAAATTGTAGTTAAGGTAAGCAGCGAGATCGCGGCCCTTTTCCTGATAGGTTGGAACCTTGCTGGTCCACAAAGGAGTCTGCTCCCGATAAGGAGTCACGAAATAGGGGGAACCGCGTTGAGCGGCCGCCCAGCGGTCCGTCGGAATGCCGGCGTAGTCATCCACCATGGCCACATTAAGTAAGCTGAAGCCGTTGGTCACGATCGGCACGCCATTGATCCGACCGGTATTGGCCGCCGTGGCACTTTGGCCGATCGCCGCCGTTCGATAAAGATTGGCAAAATTCAACAGCGTTCCAGCCGGATAGCTGGCGTTCTGAATCCAGCGCATGGAATTCGGACCTGTGATCCCGGCGGCCGCGCGCGCCGCTTGATTGGGGACAGCGGACGGAACGCCACTGAAAGTGGTGGTACCATCCCAACTTGAGATATCGTCGCGGATGGCGGTGTTGGCCATGGCTTCCTTGCGCATGGTCACTTCACCTTCCAAGCGGAAACTCAGGCGAGGGGTGAAATCAAATTTCGCCGCCATCGATGCGCCATATTTGTCGCGCCATTCACTTTCACGCCAGGTATCCGTCGTGTCATGCATGACGTTGATGCGAATTGCTCCCTTTTTATTAAGGAATGGGAGATTAACGTCTCCAGTAAAACGCATCTTGCTATAACTGCCAATCTGCAGACGGAAGGAATCAATCGATTTGTCGGTGAGCGCCTGCTTGGTCACGGAGTTGATCGTGCCGGAAATGCCACCGGCGCCGAAGAGCACCGCGTTGCCGCCGCGCGCAAAGTCGACGCGGTCAATGTTGAAATTGTCCGGCGTAACCACGTAGGGAAAAAAATTACGGGTCAGCGAAGCGACGCTATTACCACGCAACTTCACCTGAGCCGCTTGGGTCGTACCGAAAGCTTGATTGGAGCCGTCCAGCACGTCGCTTTGACTGTTGACCGTCCATGCAGCCGCTTGGGCCATATCCGTCAAATTGAAGGCCTCAAGGAATTCCGAAGTGATCACGGAATAGGCGACAGGAGTGTCCTTCAACGCCGTGGCGATACGGCCGCCGGCGAGCGAACTCGCGGCGACGAAGCCAACGTCAGAACTACTCGTCACCGTGAACGGTGAGAGCGCGTAAACTTCATCGACGGGTATTGCCGCGGCGGTGGCGGTGGCCCGCTTTGGCTCGGTGACCGTCTGAGCGTGAGCATTGAGCAGAGCCAAACTGGCAACCGCACTGCATCCAAGAATACGGCGGAGGGCTCCGACGGTGAGGGGCACGAGCGGAGAATTCCACTCGGGAAGGAACAACTTATCATTGGGGGATTTCATGATGATGGGTCAGGAGAACAGAGCGAACAATCGCCAATCGAGCACACCGGTCCGCTGGCACGATCCGGGCTGATCAATTGCAGAAACTAAGTAGGGCGTGGAAAAAAGAACCCGGGGAACAACGCCGGGAACGGAGGAAGAAGAAAACTGAGATCCAGAAAATGCATCGGACTCGATTGATCGAATCATTCGCAGTTCTCATTGTTTAACAAAATTCGGTGACTGCCGCTCAGTCCATTTGAACAAAAAGCGGGCCGGTCGCCCGGCTGGCACCCGACGATTATTCCCGAAGCAATACGCGCACCGAAAAAAGAAATCCAAGAGTGCCGAAGAACCATCCGCTCACGACATCGCCGCCGGATGAAGGCGTCGGCGCAGGCAGAAGCGAAGAAACCGTCACGCGCGGAGTCGCCCTCGCTTCCGTAGAATTCCGTCCGGTAAGATAAGGCGAAACCGACACATCAACGGGAATCGTAATCGAGGCGTCCGTCACTCACTCGAGAATAGGAGCAGCGCGCGAATGGCGAAACACCGTCCGAGAAATAAGATGATTTCCCGAGGATTGCTCAGCAGGAGTTCAGGTTAATATTATTTCACCACGCGAAATTCCGGCGCGCGGAACGACCTGCGCCCCGAAAGTGCGAATAAATAAATTCCAGAGGGACATGCGTGGCGTCGGACCAATTGCCATCCCACCCCACCGAGAAGAAAACACCAAGGAAAGCCTCAACGCTTCCGCCGATCAAAATAGTCCGCCAAAGGATAGACCTGCGTATTTAATTCCTTCATCGCTTCGAGCAGCGGTGGATACGGCGTGAAGCGAGTCGTCACAATTCCTTTGTTCGAATTGCGGTTGGACGGGTCGGTCGTTTGGTCCTCGGGATCGTTGTCCATGTATTTAAACCAATGCCAGCCGACACAGCCGCCAGACTCCAACAGACCGAGGGTGAAATTTTGATAGAAATAGCCGCGATCTTTTTGTGTCTTCACCGTCCAACCCGCTCCGCTCATGTTGCTGAAACCAGAGTCCATGCCCTTCGCATACCATTCGGTAATGAGAAAAGGTTTGCCGGCCCACGCCGCCCATTGGCCCATGCGCACGGCATCCGGAGTCCAAATGCGATAGTAGTTGATTGCAACCACGTCGAGGTGCCGGCCAGCCGCCGCGAAGACGGATTCAACCCCGAGTTCGTAATTATTAAAACGCGGCCCGAGCAAAAGATGATTGGGATCATATTTGCGAATGGCCGCACTGGTAATTGAAAGATATCGCTCAGTGAGAAATCCGAGAAATGCCTGGCGATCCTCCTCGGTGATTGCCGGTCCCGATGCGCCGCTGGCGCGCCGTTGAGCGAGCCACGCGGTGGTCGCTTTGAAGCCGGGATCGGCCTCCGGCAACGTAAGAAAATTATCCAGCGCCTGGTGATAAAACGGCAGTTCGTTGTCGGAAAAATGCCCCAACAACCACGGATCGTTTTTAACTGCGGCAAGATGCTGGGCCGCGTACTCATCGCAAAACGCAGGGAACTCCGGATCAAACGCGAAAATGCAGCCCTTCGGATATCCGATGTGTCCGGACTCCTGATAGGTGCCCCCGCGGATCTTCCCGTACTCGCTCATGAAATTCCAAATGGGCGTATACACCACGGGGTGAGCATTGGCGCGCAGGACCGAATCATCGGACCACCCTCCAGTGCCGTTGAATCCGAGGGACCGCAATTGGTCGAGGACCGCCGTGCCCCAGGCCACCCGCGTCCCGAACTGTTCATGCAAATTACGGTTCACCGCCACCGAACCACCCGGAATATGCACATCGACCACCCCGATGTTAATGAAGCGATGGCCCTCCGGATCGATGAGCCACCACCGAGAACCGATTTTTTCCGAGCGAAAAAATCCCGTGGCGGCGCGCGGCGCATCCTTGAGACCGCCATAAAGAGAGAGCGCCGGAGTGGGCTGCGGAGCATAGCCGGGCAAATTGGCGACGATGCGAGTCGGAAAGTCTTTCCATGGCTTGTCCGGGGCCGCGGCCGCGCTAACCATCAATGGTTCCGCTATCACCGGAGCAGAGGGTGCGCCCTGCAAGCAAGCGGAGGCCACGAAAACGAAAAAGATCTGGGGTAACCGATGGATTATTTTCATAAAGCGAAGAATTGGAATAGATGAAATTGATGACCGATCAAAGCACCCGATTTTCGCGCATCACGGCGGCGTACCAGTGCGCGCTGAGTTTCGGCGTCCGCCGCTGAGTCTGAAAATCAACATGGCAAATACCAAAGCGCCGCTGATAGCCATCCTGCCACTCAAAATTATCCAAAAACGACCACAGCAGATAGCCGTCCACGGGCACACCGTCGTGAATTGCGCGCCGCAACTCATTTAGGTAATTGCGCAAATAGTCGCGCCGATGCAAATCGAGGCACTGGCCATCGACGACGGATTCCTCGTCGTACCCACAGCCATTTTCCGTAATGTAGAGTGAATTCACCTTGTACAGGTCAGCGACCATTCGCGGGCCCCAATAGAGCGCCTGCGGGGTGTGCCACAGCCAAGGACTGTCCGCCCGGGGATAGTTGGCAGGAAACGGTAGCTTCTCCGGCCGGCCATCCGCCCCGGCTCTCACAAACGCCCCGGAATAGATATTCAACCCGAGAAAATCGGTCGGCTGGCTAATGAGTGCGAAGTCATCTTTGCCGACTCGCGGACGCGCCGCGCCGGCGTTGCGCAGATAACTCTCCGCATAGCCTCTCCGGTAAAGTGGATCGAGGACCCGAATATTTTCTTCGACGAAAACTTTTTTGGCGGCGGCGATATCTGCCGGCGTTTCGGTAACCGGAATGGTCACCGAAGGATTGTCGGTCAGTCCGACGCGGGCATCGGAGGCGCCGTGCTCGCGCACTGCGCGCACTCCATGACCGTGGCAGAGCAAGGCGTGATGATAGGTTTGATTGACCACCGCTGCGCCCTCGTCGAGTCCGGGAGCCTTGTTGCCCCCGCCGTACGCTTTTTCGGTGAAGCACGAAATCTCATTCAGGGTGATCCAGTTCTTCACTCCAGGCAGGGCGCGCACGACCGTATCGGCATAGCGCGCAAAAGCATCAACCACGCCGCGCGTGCGCCACCCCCCTTGCTCTTCGAGGCGCTGCGGCAAGTCCCAATGAAACATCGTCACCCACGGAGTA
>JANYFP010000282.1 GCA_025362555.1 Verrucomicrobiota bacterium | reverse complement strand
CCAGACTGAAGGCACCGTAGACATCGTTGGACGTCCAACGCACGTTTTCTGTAGCGGCCGCAGTGGCGCGATTGGAGCCGGCTTTGGGCAAAGGAGATTCGGCTGTCGTCGTGTCCGTTGCGTCCGGTGTGATTTCCGGGGCGGCATGGTCGAGTGGTGGCTCAAACGTCGGTCGGGAGGCCGATGAGGATTGGGCCTGCGTGGGTTCAACGTAACCAAATTCCGAAGTGCGGGAGGAAGGAGTCATCGAGGGTGCGGTCGTTGCACCCGACGCGGTGGTTTCAGGGAGTCGGATTTTCATGGGGAGGGGAGTTGAGGGTTAAACGACGTAGAGCTCCTGGATGGCTCCCGCCTGTTCGCGAAAATTTATCTGACGGCGCGCTGATTTGGCTGCTGCCGATTGATTGAGGAGGTTGAGGAAAACGGCTTCGCTCGCGGGAGAAAGTTTCTTCCACCCGAGCGTGTCGGCGTAAATCCAGGCATTCAGCGGTTGGTCGTTGCACCACAGCGCGGTGACAAGCCGGTTCTTTTGCCAGACGCCTTGCTGGTCGTCGTGGTTGTCGTCCTGGGGTGTCGTGATTCCTTCTGCGCTGCAAACTTGCCAGGTTTCGATGCCACATTCGCCGTAGCCGATTTTGAAAAAGCCATTCTCGCCCCAGCCAGCGCCCCAACTGTTTTTGCAAATCCAGCACCCTGCAGTGTCGTCGTAGCCGACAATTGAAATACAATGACCGCCGAGTTGTTCGCCCGAGGTGTGGTGATAGATGCCTGAGCTGTAATAGCGAAAATCCGCGTAAACAATAAAGCACGCAGCCAGCGGTCCTTTGCTTGAAATCCATGTTTTCATTTCTGCGGTGGAAGACAGGACGTGGAAGTCGGTGACTTTGTGCAGACGCTGTTGCCAGTTGGAACAACGGCCCGTGCAATTCTGATCGCCCGCCGTGTAGGGATAGCAACCCTCGTCGACGATGCCGATACTCTTGCAAGTCTGGAGGGCCTCATCGGGAATCCAGCCGGTGCTGCACGTGTGGCCTTGGGCGCGGCCATGACAGTAAAACAAGTGGGCTTCCGAGAGATCGATCGCGAGTGCCGGGTTGTTGTTTTGCACGCGCAAGGTTCCTTCCATCACCGCGCAGACGCCGAACGCGACACAGGAACCGCAGGAGCCTTGGTCTTTGATGTCGGTGATGAAGTTCTTGCCGCCCACGTTGCGCAAATCATACGCGGCGGGCGCGCCGGCTTCCCGGCGTTCTGCGCGAATTTCTGCGCGGCGTAACGCGGCCATCGCTGCGACGTCTCCGAGTGTTTTTCCCGGGGGCGGTGTAGCGCCCAGACGGTATTTGAATTCGTCATCTGACAACGCGCTGATCGCGGTTTCGTTGGCCTGCCACGTTGCCTTTTGGGTATTTAGGAGTGACCGCAATTGCGTGAGTTGCGTCCGTTTATCGTCATTGCCGGGCATAAGAATTCCTCGTGAGTTGAGTTTTTGTTTTGATTCCTCGACGTGCGAAAAATGAACGGTGAACAGCGTCCGCCCCGGAAATGGCCGAGACAAAATACGGAGGGGCGGGCGAGTTTGCTAATTGCCATCCTGCGGATGGCTGGGGGGACGGACCGAGGTGGCTCGATGGCTAGATTTTATCTGCTTCTGCTTTCCGATAAAAAAATGTCGACGACCGGTGGTTGAATCAGGTCGTCACATGGCGCTGACAATTACGGCGAATATACTCCTCGAAAAAATATTCCACAATCGGGTCGTTTCCTTAGCGGCGCTGCGGGTGGGAACCCCTACGACGGAGGGATGCGCCGCATCGCGCGGGCGAAAAATTGGCTCGCGAAGCAGATTTGAAGGAAGCGAAGGACGGAAAACTCCAGACTAATCCAATGGCGTGAATACTATAGATGGGCTGAGTTGTTAGCCCGAAGCTAGGCAACGATTGATAAGCAATGATCCGTCGGCGTTCTTTCTTGATGAATGGATTAATAAGCGAATTCGATTTGCGTCCAAAATTTCTGCACGTTCGGGTAGGCGGGACTTTCGTGGCGGAAGTTGGCGTACTTGATGAGGCCGGTGAGGTATTTGCCAAATTTACGCGACACCTGCGCGTCGAATTCGTGGCCGAGGCGGACGTTTCCGAGGTCGGTGTTGAACTGGTGCCAATAGGCCGCGAAGGCGATTTTCTCGGGCAGGTTCGCGGTGGCTTTAATGTAGGTGTCCTGCAAACCGGCGGGTGGCGTGATCAGGAAGAGATCGGCCCAGCCATCGAACGCGTGCAGTGTCGCCAGGGGAGTTTTGAAGCCGACGTTGTGATCGGAGCCGAGTCGCTCGTAGCCAAGGGTGATGGATCCCGGATTCAGACTGAGACCGGTTTCGAGCAGAGCGTAGGTGGCGGAATAGTTGAGGGAACTTGAGCCGTAGTCGGATTGGGTGGCGAGTTCGGCGCGGTACGCGAATTTTAACTGAGTGGAAAGTGCGCGCGTGCCGACGAAACTCAGGCCGTAGGTCGCGCAGGAATTGGCGGCGGCGTTCTTTTTGAAATCGAGCAGGTAGACATAACTCGTGACCGTACTTGCCGCGAAGCCAGAGTAGTTCGCGTTGAATAAATGGGAGTTCGATTGCCAAGTCCCTTGGGCGTGCTCGTGGCCGAAGACGCGATTGATCTGTTCGAGGTAGGCGTAGGTGAGGGTCGTGTTTTCGAGGGTTTTGTCCTGCAAGACGAAGGCGTCAAAGGTTTGCAGGTGTTGCCGCCAGGCGCTGTCACCAATGTAGCGTGCGTTGTCGAGAACAAGGCGTTGTCGGCCGAGTGTGGCCGTGGTTTTCCCGCGGGTGTACGAGAGAAATAATTGGTTGAGCTCGGTCGTCTCCGGATCAGCGACGATGGCGTGGGCCGCACCGCCGGGATTCAGGCCAGACTGGTTGTAGCTGTCACCCTCTGCGGCGAGACTGTTTTCCGCTTCGATCATTGCTTTCAGGCCCTGCCACGGTGCGGTGGTGAAGCCGACCCGGGTCCTTAGCGTGAGGGCGTTGGCATCCTGGAGAGGTAATTGTTCGACGTTTTCGTAGCGCAATCGAAGGTTCGCGGAAAATTTTCCTTGGGTAAACGCCTCACTGAATTGGGTTGGTTCTGCGGCGGGCAGCAAGCCAGATGAGGCAATCAGGAGTGCAATGGAAATGAGGGCCGGGAATTTCATACAGCTTCAGTAGGTTTTGGTTCGGCTCGCAGTGTAGCACCGTGAAGCGGTGCGGGCCTTGAGGTGGATCAATGATTTTTGCCGGAGGGCCGGACACGTGGGCGGCAATTCGCAAAATATGCGCAGAGTCTTCCTGCGGAAATTGGTATTCTCTAAAACTGTGTTACCCACCATCGCCACTCACTGGTCAGGCTTCAGGGCTCGGTTGATTAATCGTCGGCTGGAAGAGATTCTTCCCTTACTGGTCTGGTCGCTTTTTCCTAGTCTCCTCATGGTGCCTTCAGTGGAGTGGAGGGTTTACTTTTTCTCATGAAAACAAAACAGGAACAGTTTCTTCTAGCCATCGCGCGGATCGAAAAATTCAGCCCCGCGCCGATGATCCTGGCGCGCGCCATGAAATTATTGCGCGACCCACAATCCGACGTTGATAGCATCGCCCAACTGGTCCGGCGCGATCCCTCGCTGGTCGCGGATATCATTCGTTGCGCGAACAGCGTGTATTACGGCGGGGGCGATGCGGCCCAGAGCATTGAAGGCGCCGTGCAAAAAATCGGGTTTCGCGAGACGATCAGTTTGTTGAATGTCGCCGTCAGTCGGGTAACGGCCAGCCAGGATTTGCGCAGTTACGGGATTTCTGCGGATGACTTTTGGGCCGAGAGTCTTTTCAACGGTTTGTTTCTGCGCAATCTGGCGATCGCCAGCGGCACCGTTGATTCCGATGAGGCGTACACCGTTGGGTTGCTGCGTTTCATCGGGCGCCTGGCAATCAATCAAGTGATTAGCGACCTCGGCGGTGGACTGTTTTGGCAAGGGAAGGAGTCCATCGCGGAGTGGGAGCGACAGAGCGTGGGATTTGTCCAGTCTGAGGCGGGCGCGATTCTTTTAGCCAAATGGCAATTTCCGAGGGAAATGGTGCAGGCGATTGCTGGTCAGGAAACGCCCACGCAGTTGCCGGAGCCCAACTGGCTCGCCGAGGCATTGGGTTTTGCTTCGGTGCTATTCCCTCAGGGGCTCGGCTTGCCGATGCACGTTGCGCTGACGGAGAGTCAACCGATCTCAAAATTCTCGAGTGAGTTCATTCGGAAATCGGGTCTGACTCCGGCCAAAGTGGAGGCACTGATCGCCACCACGCGCGAAGATCATGAGCGCATCCGACAAAATTTCGCGTGAATGGCGTGATCGTGCAGGTGCGGATAAAGGTTGGTGGTGAGATTGTCGCGGGTTGAGTAACGCGACATACCTTCAGTGTTGCCGTATACTCGGGCGGCGTCCGATGCCAATCGCTCAGCGGGTGAGCACGGTGGGCGAGAGAGTCACGGTACTCTGGGCCTGACTCGGAGCGTCGGCCCGGACGACAACGGTCGTGGCGAGAGCGGCGGCTAACGCGAGGGTGGCGAGGGCGAGAGCGGTAAGGAGGCGTGGATTTTTCATGGGGGACTGGCCGTGAGATTAGCCGCTTTCGGAGAATTGGTCAGAGCGGCGGTTGAACGAAGCTGCGCATATATTGTGCTTTCTGGGCTTTAGCTGGATGGCTCCGAGCCATGTTAGGGTGGTCGGATGGAGGAGATGGGCTTGCAAATGATTTTGCGCTGCGCCCGGCGCTCGTGCCCTGATCGCTTGTAAACAAGCGCCACCAGCGGAAATAAGGACCAAGCAGGAAGAGCCAAGGAGGAGTGGCTCGATGTAATTAGTGAACCGCGGCGGCGGCTTCATCGAGGCCGCCTTGCAGGCCGGTGCGTTGGTGGACGATTTCGCCTTGCGCGTTGAGGATCGTAATTAAATTGGAATGCGAGAACGCGCCATCGGTCTCCTGTTTGTATTTTACGCCGAGGAGCGCGGCGAGTTCGCGCACGGAGTCATTGTTGCCGTGGAGCAGAGTCCATTGCGCGTCGAGACTGCGCTGCGCGCGATACTGGGCGAGAGCGGCGGGGGTGTCGCGCGCGACATCGAACGAGACGAGGACGAATGCCGCACGGTCGCGAATTTCCAGCGGCAATTTGGCGCGGAGGGTTTGCATATCGGAGACGATTAAAGGGCACGCGTAGCCGCAGGAGGCGAAAAACATCGTGAGGATAATGGGGCGACCGCGGAGTTCGCCGAGGGTGAATGGTTGACCGGCGTCGGTGGTGAACTTTGCGTCAAGTTGATAGATGGAATCTTTGCTGAACACTGCAGTGTTCATTGCTGCGCAGCAGGCGTCTTTCTTCGGCGCGGGCGCGGTCGCGCAGCACGATGGTTTCTGAGCTGGGGTGGTGGCAGTCGAAGCGGAATCGCTCGCCAGCAAACTCCCGCACATGGCGAGGAACAAGCAGAGAAAGAAAGGTGAGCGGCGTGTTTTCATCGGGGAGTTTTTTGGGGGGAGCGGTGATGCCGTGATCGCGAAGTATCGTGGCGTAAAGCCGGTCCTATCGTAGTGAAAGATGATCGGGCAGATTCTGAGCGCAGCGGAAGCCGAGGGCAGTCGTGGTGTTGTTGGCTTTGAGGGAGGAGCGGAGGGCTTGCCGCATGAAGGCGGCGTAGTCGGTGGTGTCTTTGGCACCGACGGAACCGGCGCCGCAGAAGAGATCGCGGTCGAGGCCCGAATCGGCGCGCGATTCACCGGTGACCATGGCGGTATTAAAATCGTCGACCCATTCCCAGACGAGGCCGTGCATTCCGCGCACGCCGTAGAAATTAGGTTTGGCGCTGGCGGTGTCGGCCTGAATCGCGGGCACGGGACGTGCGAGCCAGGCGTAGAGATCGCGGTTGAGTGCCTCGTCGTTTTTGCCGTCGGCGGAGGTGTAACCGGCGGACGCCGCGAACTCCCATTCGGCGATGGTGGGGAGGCGTTGGCCAATGGAGCGGGCGTAGGCTCGCGCGGCGAACCAGGAGACACGTACAACGGGCGCGTTGGGCGGGGCGCTGGGGCCGGGCACGAGATCACTGGTCCAATTTTCGAGGTAGGAGGAGTCGGCAAAAAGTCGGCTGACTTGGGAGCGTTGCCACTTGGGATTCGCCGTCACGAAGGCAAGGAATTCAGCGTTGGTGACAGGACACTCGGCGAGAAAAAAGGCGGCGACGGGAATTTGTGCCGGCTCCTTGAGCGTGCGTTGGAGGGGGACGTAGGCGCCGGAGGGAATGAGCACCGTGCGATTTTCGATTTTTGATTCCGGATTCTTGATTGGCGGGATTAGCGTGGCGGACGATTCGGTGAGTGGCGTGGAAAATAGCATCGCCCCCGACAACGAGCATAGCGCGATGGCGCAGAGCCGGATGAAGAGGGCGGTATTCATGTGAGGCGGGTGAGGCGCGCTGGCTGGGAATCAACCAGAGTGTTTCAATTAATGGGTTTCGTTGCGGATGGACTTCACTTGGGATGAAGTGAACGCGTCGCCTTTATTGCCCCAGGTGTTGAAAACGTAAGTGAGGACGTCGGCGATTTGTGCATCGGTGAGGACGGCTTCCTGTGGCGGCATCACGCTGTTGATTGTTGCACCGTTGACGGTGACGGGACCAGTAAGGCCTTTGAGGACGATGCGGACGGCACGGTCGCGGTCAGCGAGCATGTAGTCCGAACCAGCCAATGGGGGGAAGGCCATGGGCAGGCCCTTGCCGTCGGGTTGGTGGCACGCGAAGCAGAGGCCCATGTAGACCTGTTTGCCTTTCTCGACCTGCATTTCTTTGGTGAGGCCGGCGATGAGGGGATTGGCTTTGGTGGCGTCGGCGATCTGGGATTTTAGTTCAGCTTCGCGCTTGGAGGAATCCGAGCCGGCTTCAGCTTGGGCGCCGAGGTAAACGGCGTCGATTTCCTTGCCGGAGTAGACGACGCGGTTGGCGGGGCCTTCGACTTTCATCATGCCGAGCGCACCTTTGTTAAACGCGCGGGTGAGTGAGTGGTCGACGAGGATGAACGTGCCGGGAACATCCACTTTGAATTCGACGACGGTGGCGCCGCCGGAGGGGACGAGGGTGGTTTGCACATTGCGGTTCGGCAGGCTGAGTCCGGCTTCCGGATAAACTTTGTCGAAAATTTCGCCGATGATGTGGAAGGAGGAAGTGATGTTCGGACCGCCGACACCGAAATAGAGGCGCACGGTTTCGCCAACTTTGGCGGTGATCGCTTTGTCACCCACCAGTGAGCCGACTGAGCCGTTGAAGACAATGTAGGGCGGGCGTTCGTCGATCGCCTTGGCCATGTCGAAAGATTGGAGGCCTTCCTCGCCGTATTTTCCCGTGGTGTAGAATTCACCCTGCATCACGTAATATTCTTTATCGACGGGTGGCAGGCCTTCCTTGGGTTCCACGAGAATGAGGCCATACATGCCGTTGCCGATGTGCATGGGTACGGGGGCGGTCGCGCAGTGGTAGACAAAGAGGCCGGGGTTCAGTGCTTGAAAGGTGAACTGTGAGCTGTGACCGGGCGCGGTGAACGTGGACGCGGCGCCACCTCCGGGGCCGGTGACGGCGTGCAGATCGATGTTGTGCGGAAGTTTCGAGGACGGGTGGTTATTTAAATGAAACTCCACGACGTCGCCCTCGCGGATGCGCAGGAAGGAACCGGGGACGTTGCCACCGTAGGTCCAGAACGTGTATTCGACGCCGTCGGCGAGGCGGCCGACGACTTCACGGACTTCAAGATTGATGACGACGCGCGCTGAATATTTGCGACTGATCGGCGGTGGCACATGGGGCGGGGAGGTGAGAATTGCCTGTTCAACGGGCAGGGCGAGCACTTCGGGTGGGAGCACGACCGGACCTTTGGCGTCCGAGGGGCCTTCGGCGGCGTGGAGGAGGACGGTCGTAGCAAAAGTGGCGACCAGGGCGAGACTGGCTACGGTAAAAGCGGTGAGGAGGCGTGGATTTTTCATGGGTAATGAGAAGGATAGTGTAGAGTGATTTAGCCGCGGAGTCGGAGCGGGATTTGACGGAGGCTGCGCATGGATTGACGAGTTGGCGGGCGTTAATGTACCGCAAAATTTGGCAGCGGGCTTTGATTTGGATCAAGCGAGAGAAGGAAAATCGTGGTTTAGCTCAAGTGGTAGGCGACGGCGATGCCGCCGACGTAAAGCAGGCCGAGCCCGGCTTCGAGTTGTCCGACCCGACGTGCCGGCCAATGGGGGCGGAGGGAACTGAGCAGCCACGCACTGCGGGCGAGGAGCACTGTGGTGCCGACGAGGGCGGTGGTGGGAATCAAATTGGTGGCGCGGAGTGCGATGAGGGTGACGCAAGCCACGGCGGATGCGGCGAGTGGAAGAGTAACGTGGCGCTGTGGCCCTTTCGAGTTTCGCACGTAAGCCCGAACCGTCAACACCGTCGGCAGATTGCGGGCTAAGGCGACGACGGCGAGCGCGAGCGCGGCCGGTGCGGGCCAACCGGCAAGTGTGGCGAGAGCGGCGGGGATGATGGCGAAGGTGCTGCTGCCGACGATCTCGGCTGCGGTGGCGCGGGAATCGTTTTGCAGATCAAAATAAACAAACAGTCCGCCCAATGGAGCGGCGAGCAGCAGCGGCCAAAGTGCCGCCGCGCGACCGAGGCAAACGGCCTCAAGTAATGCGACTAACCCCAGGATCATCAGCAATCCGAGGACAGGAGTGTTTTTTTCACGTCGATCAATTGAGTCACAGCGCAAGCTGGATTTTAGTGGGCGACGCGCAAAGAAACCGGCGAGTGCGGCGAGTGAGAGGGCGGTTCCGGCCCAGGACGGAACGACGAGGAGGCCGAGCGCCAGAGGTTCCAGTGCCAGCGACCATGAACCATGTTCCTTAGGCAGGAACACCGAGATTGCCGTTGCCCCGTGATGCTGAACGCGCGGTGACGCAGCGGATGGAAGAGTGGCAAGTGACCGGGAGACAACCATGACATGAGTATCGCTCAGATCCGTTCGCGCCGCCTTGACCCGGGTCAAGTGATGGGGCGTTTTTCTACACGCGTCGTCGTTCGTTAATTTACCTCACCTTCCTTTAAACTCCGCGCCTAAGTATACTGTTAGTTTACATTTAACGCGTGGCCAGTTCGTCAACTAATAGTATACTTAAGTTCTGGAAGGCGCAGCGTTCTTCCGGAGGCGAAACGCTGGTTGGCTTGAATAACGGCGAAGGTCTGCGGTTGCACGTTCAACGCACGGGGGGCCTGAATCGCGACTCGGGTGAGTTTGAGCACGATAGCGCGACGAACTTGCGCATCGGTGGAGTCTCACTGGCTGCGTCGCGGCTAAGCGGGCTTGAGTAGTTTCAGTGTGCCTCGGCTGCCGTTTTACTCCCGGTGGGTTTAATGCCGCGGAGTTTACTCCGGCTTCATTGGCACAACCAACACGGGACAATGTGCCTTGCGCAACACTCCCTGCGTCGTGCTGCCCACCAATAGATCAAAGACCGCGCCGTGTCCGTGGGATCCGATCACGATGTACGCGGCCTTGCTGGTTTTCGCTTGGTTCAGAATGTTGGTCGCAGGATGGCCGGTGAGTTGCAGCGTGCGAAGGGGGATCTTCCTCTTGGCGTAGCGTCGACCCAGCGCTTCAAGTTTTTTCCCGGCCGCCTTTTTCCCCGCGTCTACGACTTCAGTCATCGCGCCCGTATCGAAGGCATAATAATCATTCATCATAAACGGTGGAGTTTGCACACAATGCAGCAGCAGCAGGCGGGCGTTCATTAACT
>JANYFP010000261.1 GCA_025362555.1 Verrucomicrobiota bacterium | reverse complement strand
CCTCGGCGATCGGTTGGGCTTCGCGCAACCACGGCGGAGTATCGCTTTCGACTTTCACCCACACCTCATCCGCCAAAGCCTGGGTCGAGAGGCGCGCGAGACCGAGCTTCAGACTTTCGGCGAGTTCCTGCTGCGCTTGCGCCTGATAGGATTTCTCGGCCGAGCTGTGCCTCATCAGTCGCGGAGACTGCTTCAACAATTCATCGCGGATGAGTTTCGCCGCCGTCCGCGCCTCGGGGAGATCGAGCGAATCCAAATGCTTCACCGTCGCCGCCCACATCCGCGAACTTTGGACGAGGCCGAGATTGGTCCGCGTCGCGACCGGAATAAAATATCGCGCGCGATCAAGCGCGTAATTCTTGCGCAGACGGGTGATCACGGCGGGCTTGGCGTCTTTCGGCACGCGCACGAGACTGGGGTCGGCTTGGGCTAATTTATCCAACCGATCGTATTCCGCGTGGTACGCCGCGAACGCTTTCACCATCAGCGCAGACCAGCGAGGAGCGAGATCAGCGGGAATGCCGATTTCCTCGGCACCAGGCAGATTGGCGGCCGACATCGTGATGTAGCGTGTGCTTGATTCCTGGCCATCGGCCATTTGGGCGAGCTCAAAAATTTTGTACGCCAGCCACATCGAGACGTCGTCGAGGGCGACGGCAAGACCGCCGGTCAGGCCGCCGATGGATGCGTGGCCGTAGTCGACGAATTTCAAAATGCGGTCGATGGATTCGTCCGGATTTGCAATGTCCACTTTCTCGAGGATTTTGCCGATGCCTTCATTGCTCCGCGAATAGCGGGCGAGGACGGAGGCAAGCAGCTCAGGGGTAACCTTGGGCAGATCGGCGGCCGCAGGTGGTGGAACGATGGCGAGTCCGGTAACTTTCATGCGTTCATCTTTTTTGAACCACAAAGGCACAAAGACACGAAGAAAATCACGCCCGAGCTAATTCATCTCTTCAGCTTTGAGCTTTTGTAGGAGCTTGTTTACAAGCGAACCACCGCGCTTTTCGTCAGCGCGCATTCAAAATCACCGCCCGAATATTACTCCGTTAAATTTCATGCCACGCCTCTGCATTGTGGGATTTGGTGGGCGGGGTGCCCTCCCACACCATGCCTAACTGAGTAATACTGGAATCCGCCTACTTCAGCAACCAACTCGTCAGGGGCTGCTGGTAGAAACCCAACAGCACCGTCGCCAAAGCTAAAACGGTCAGCGTCGCAGCGCCCAGCCATGAAACACTCGCGGCAACCGGACCGGCCGATTGACCCGCATCGACATTCGACGGCGTTTCGAAATAGGCGGCCTTGATCCAACCGAAATAATAAAAAATCGAAAGCACGACGCCGATGATCGCCACAGCCAACAGGCAATACAAATGCGCCTGGAAAGCGGCGATGAACAACAGCAGCTTGCCCATAAATCCAGCCAGCGGCGGAATACCGGCGAGCGAACCCACCGCAATCGCGAGAATCGCGCCGAGGAACGGATGATTTTTCGCCAGGTGCTGATAATGATCGAGCTCCCGACCGGCATCGTCCTCACCGCCCAAATAAGCCATGACGCCGAAAGCCGCCATCGAGGCCAGCATGTAGGTGAACAGATAAAACCACACCGCGCCGCCAGCCCATGGCACCGTCAGCGAGGCAACCACACCGAGTAAAAGATAGCCCGCGTGCGAGACACCAGAAAGCCCCATCAGACGCTTGTCATTGCGCTGTTTGAGCGCGGAAAGATTGCCGATCAAAATCGTCGCCGCCGCCATCACGGAAAGCACGGGAACCAGCACGCTCGCGAGTGGAGCGAACACTTGGTTGACCAACACCAGCAGCACGGCGAAACCCGCCGCTTTCGAAGAGACCGCGAGGAATGCCGTGACGGGCGTGGGCGCCCCTTGATAAACGTCAGGAATCCAGACTTGGAAGGGAAACGCACCAATCTTGAAAGCCACGCCGCCAATCACCAGCAACGCCCCGGCGATCGCCATGAAGTTATCCGGATGCTGACGGAGAAACACCGTCACGGTGCCGTACTCAAAACCCGTGTGCACCACATTCTCAATCATCACCCGGCCGACTGCGCCGTAAATTAAGACGATACCGAACAGCAGAATCGCCGAGCTGAGCGCACCGAGCACCAAGTATTTCAAGCCCGCCTCAAGTGACAGGGCGCTGTCACGGAAATAGCTGACGAGAATATAAAATCCGATCGTCACTGTCTCCAGCGCCACGAAGAACA
>JANYFP010000216.1 GCA_025362555.1 Verrucomicrobiota bacterium | reverse complement strand
GGTATTTGTCACCGTAGGCGCAACGCTCGCCCGCGGATTCACGGCGGATTCGGCGGTAATCACGTTGGCCGCGCAACTGCTCGTCGTCGCGGCGCTGTTCCAACTTTTCGACGGCGGCCAAGTGGTCGCAGCCGGCGCACTGCGCGGCCTGACCGATGTGAAAGTGCCGACCCTGATCACGTTTATCGCCTACTGGCTAATCGCACTCCCCTTGGCCTACCTACTCGCGTTCCGCTCCGGCTTTGGCCCCGTTGGAATTTGGATTGGTCTCGCTAGCGGCCTCTTTTGCGCCGCCGTACTGCTCAACTGGCGGTTGTATCGAAAGACGGCGATGGGGGCACCGTAATCAAACGGCCTACGCGCTGCAGGATCCCTCAACCCACTGGTTCGCAAGCCCAGAGTCCGATGGTTTCTCGGGCACTATTTGCACTGCTTCGGAACCTCGCTGGAAAATCCAGCACATCTGGGCACTGTCACTGCATGGTTCCTTTTTCCGTCCTCGATCTCTCCAACATCCCGCAAGGGGGCACGGCCGCTGACGCGTTGCACCGCTCGCGCGAACTGGCGCAACACGTGGAGCAATTGAACTATCGTCGCTTCTGGCTGGCGGAGCATCACAACATGCCCGGAATCGCGAGCGCGGCGACGGCGATCGCTATCGCTCACGTCGCGGCCGGCACTTCAAAAATTCGCGTCGGAGCCGGTGGCATCATGCTGCCCAATCACGCGCCATTGGTGATTGCTGAACAATTCGGCACGTTGGAATCGCTCTTCCCCGGTCGCATCGATCTCGGCTTGGGCCGCGCCCCCGGCTCCGACCAACCGACGGCCCGCGCGCTCCGGCGCGGCGCAACCAATTCCGCGGACACCTTCCCGCAGGATGTGCAGGAGTTGCAGGCCTACTTTCAGCCAGCCGTACCGGGCCAAGCCGTGCAAGCCGTGCCCGGCGCCGGTCTGGCGATACCGATCTGGTTGCTGGGATCGAGTTTGTTCGGTGCGCAACTCGCTGCGGCGCTCGGTTTGCCCTTCGCCTTCGCGTCTCACTTTGCCCCCGACCATCTGGATCAAGCCCTCGCCATTTATCGCCACGAGTTTCGCCCCTCGGCCGTCTTGGCGAAACCGTGGGCCATGGCCGCGATCGGCGTGGTCGCGGCCGACACCGATGCCGCTGCGGCCCGCCTCGCCACTTCGCTCCAGCAAAGTTTCGTCCTGCTCCGCCGAGGTCAACCGGGGCCGCTGCCTCCCCCCGTCGAACGCATGGACGGACTTTGGTCGCCCATGGAAAAAGCCGGAGTTGAGCATGCATTCAGCGAGGCCGTGATCGGGTCACTCGCCACAGTCAAGCGAGGTCTCGCGGCGTTTATTCAGCGGACGCGCGTGGACGAACTCATGGTGACGGCGGCGATCTACGACCAAGCCGCCCGCCTGCGCTCCTTCGAGCTCGTCGCGCAGGTCCGCGACGAACTGTGAGGCGGTCCGCCTTCATCGATTGAAGGCGGACCGGGTGCCAAGCCGCGCGTACCCCGCTAATCCCATTCGCCAGGGAACTTTCCCGCGGGTCCGGGAGTCAATCATAGTATGGAAACCTACTTCCCTATTCCCACCGGACAGCAGAGCACACTCGCCCGCCAGCGCCTGATTGATGATTTGAGCAATCTCGCCCGCGACGCCGAATTGTTATTGCGGGCCACCGCCGGCGATCTGAGTGAAAACGCCCAGAAAGCCCGCGAGCAATTGAACGAAGGAATTGAGCGGGCGAAAAATACCGCCGAGCAATTCCGGCAACGCGGCATCGCCGCAGCGAAAAGCGCCGACCTCGTAATCCGCGACCACCCGTATGAATCCATGCTCACCGCTTTGACCATCGGTGCCGTAGTCGGATTCTTTTTTACCCGCCGGAATTCCTCTTCGAATTAAACCTAGAAAACTCAGATGAGAAACCGCTAATTGACGCTAATCAAGTAATTCAAAAAGAACTGGACCAAAAAGTGGTTCACCTGATCGGCGAACAAAACGCCCTGAACGAAAACCACGTATTGCCTGCATTAGCGCCGATGAGCGAAAATTAGCGGTTAACTGACTGCGGAATTTAGATTAAACTGCGGTCCTGCGGGTTGAGGCGGTGCGCCGGGATCGATGGTCGCGATTTCTCCCAGTGACGGCCGTTCACCGACTGCTTTTCTGACCGGCTACCGGCGTACCGGCAATCCATTCGCCGGGAACCAAAATCCGGTTGGGTGCATCGACGCACCCGGTCTGATTGGTTTTCAGCAGCATCGCCAATTGCTCCATGGCCCGCTCACCGACCACCGTGTCTCGTTGGGTCATCCCGCCAAACGCACTGTGCTCGGGAACCGCCCCCAAAACAACCAGCACGGGATCAAGCCGCCCGCTTGCGCCATGACCGAGTGAAGTCGAAACCGTTGACCAATTAGAAATGATCGCCTCGATTTTATGGCGGCGAATCCACTGCCGCAACGACGGGGCAATTTCCTGCGGGGTCTGGCCATTGGCCAACAAAAGCGGTGGTGCCAATTTCAACTCCGGGTGCAGCGACGCCTCCCCGTAAAAGCCAACCGTGAACGCGTGATCGAGGTAAATTTCCTCCTCGCGACCGACCGCAATGCCGAGGCGGCGATAACCCTGCTCCGCCAGACGACGCACCGCTTCCCGGGCCATCATCAGCTGGTCCGTGGAAACCATAGGCAGGGGCAAAGCCAGATGCTGATTCTCAATCTGAACCACACTGAATTGATTCCAGTCGAATTCAAAACGCGTGGTTCGCGGCCGGAACGCGCAAAGAATGACGCCCTTGATCCCGCGGGAATTCAAGACCCGCCCGATTCTGCGGCCCTCGATGGAACGACTGCGTCCTTCAAAAAAATAGTTTTGAATTTTGTAGCCCAGCTCCTCCGCCTTACTGGTGACACCCGCCAGAAAAAACCGGTACTCGGGAGGCGCATGATCGAGTTCAAGCTGATGCTCAAAATCAAAAATCATCGCGACGGTCGGCTGAATTTTCGGCGTCGCGAGATTTGAGCGATACGCCATCAACGCGCTGAGCATCGGATCCTGATGGTAGCCCATTTTCCTCGCGAGAGTTTGGATTCGATCGCGGGTCTTGGCGGGTAACCGCGGTGAATTTCGCAGGGCGAGAGAAACCGTCGTCACATGCACCCCGATTTTTTGGGCGACGTCCTTCATCGTGGTGCGGGGAAAAGGCATGAAAATCGGCGGAGCTCTCCTGCATCGGAAAACCGAAGCTCCGGATTGTCGAGTGTGAACAGATTTGACGACGTGAACTCAGCGGGGTGGCTGGCTGACCGTGGCGCGTAGATTCCATCGAACCCGATGTCAGCAAAGCCCATGATATGGGCCGCATAAATCCAGAACGCGCCCACCCTGATCGGACCCGTCTCGATTGGTTAATTCGCCACTCAAACACAGCGTGGATCTGTTTTCGGGCTGGCCGCTGGTGCGCTCTCACAGCCCGAATAAAGGGATATGGAGACAACTGGTGTTAAGCAGGGAAACCTATCCGCAGTCTGACCATTTCTCCACCCGTTGCCCTGACGGCTCAGTCCGTCCGCTTTTTCATTTTCCCGCAAAACTATCCCCCATCGGAATTCATCGCGCCATGACTAATTCCCACTCTGTTCCGCTCCGAAACCATTGGGCTGCCCGACCGGGCCTAACCCGTTTCTTCATCGGGCTGACCAGTTTCACTCTCGCGGTGACTGCGGCCCCGGCTGCCATCGACCACGAAGTCGTCGCAGTCGCAGCCAATGTCAGCAGCGACTACGTCCGCGCCAAGCTGCCAGATGGAAGTTTCGAACCAGTGGAATATGCCTTCGGTCCCGGCGGGCGATGGGACGGCCCCGCGAGCGACGCGACTCTCGACCCATTGAAATTCACCGACATCGCTCATACGGTCGCTGGCCCGCTAGCCGCCCAAAAATATTTGCCAACCAGCAACCCCAAAAACACCAAACTACTTATCATGGTTTACTGGGGCCGCACTGTCGGGGCCGAAGGCGCGTCCAGTTCTGTTGCCTACGGCCGATTCGCCTCGGCCAGTCAAAGACTGAACCTGGCTCAGGGTGCCACCGCCAGCGCATTACACGCCCCCCATGGAAGCGGCGGCGGAACGTGGGGCGACAATGGCAACGACATTGGCGATCTCAGTGAAAGAGCAGCGGCAACCAACGCCTTCGACGACGCGCTGGCGGTGCCGTTGGCCGAGAACCACCGACGCGATATTATTACCCGGCAAAATGCGTCGATGCTTGGCTACGATTCCAGTTGGAAGGAAACTATCGGCCACGAGAGACGCCGACAGGAACTGGTCGAAGAACTCGAAGACAGCCGCTATTTCGTGGTGCTAATGGCCTATGATTTCCAACTGATGTGGAAGGAAAAGAAATCTAAGCTGCTTTGGGAAACCCGGTATAGCATACGCGCGGGGGGAAACGCCTTTGATCGAGAATTACTGGCCATGACCCAAACCGCCTCGCGCTATTTTGGACAGGACAGCAGCGGCCTGCGGCACAAGCCACTGCCTGAAGGACATGTTCGGCTGGGCGAACTTAAATTCTCCGAAGCCTCACCCGACAAATAGAAGCCGATTCCCCGGGAGTCCCACGGGCAGCTCTCGTGGAAGGCATTCGAATTCAAACCAGGAGCCCCGGAAGACGCGCCGCAGCGAAACAGCTCAACGCAATCCTCTGAGCCGACCTGCGCGCGGGAGGATAGCGCACCACACCCGCGAACTCCACGTTCATTAATAATCTACAGCGACATCATTTCACGCAGGCGCTGAGATTGCCGGCGCGACATATCGATTTTATGTCCGCCTTTCACGGAGACGATGAGATTGTCGGAAATGCCCGGATCGATGCGTTCGATCGCTTTGAGATTCACCATGAATTGCCGGCTGGCGCGGAAGAACACCGCCGGATCAAGGCGTTCCTCGAGAAGCGTGAGCGAACGGGGAATCAGCGGTTTGTTTGCGCCAAAATAGACCCGCGTATAATTTCCCTCGGATTCCAGCAGCACAATTTCCGAGAACTGCACCATCCAGCAGCGATCACCGTCCCGCACAAAAACACGATCGAGCGAAGTCGCCGGGGTTGCGGCCGACGAAGCCGCCGAGCGCGCAACCGGGCGCGCCGGCGAAAGTTTTTTTACCGAGTTGGCGAGCCGTGCTGGAGCGATGGGCTTGAGCAGATAATCCAGCGCATTGGCCTCGAAAGCTTTCAGCGCATGCTGGTCGAAGGCCGTGGTGAAGATCACCTGCGGCGGCTCATCGAGTTGCTCCAATAATTCAAAACCCGACATGCCGGGCATCTGCACGTCGAGGAAGATGACATCGGGTGCCAGCGCCGCGATCTGTTCCAACGCCTCCTTGCCATTGCGGGCTTCGCCGACGATTTCAATTTCCGGATGCGCCGCGAGCAACCGGCGAAGTTCGGCCCGGGCGATTCTTTCGTCGTCAATGAGGAGCGCTTTCATGGGGCAGCGATCACTTATTCTGACCGTGATCACAACGATCATCTGCACACTTCGCGGGGCGACGAAAGGCACCGAAGGCCGCAGCAAAGACAACGGCGAGAGCAATTCCCACTCCCCAATTTTTGGTCGCGAGACCGACCCCCAAGCCGATCGCCAGGCCGTAAGTGAACGCACGGGGGTTAAAGGAAATGCCAGAGCTGTTTTTCGAATTATTCATGATTGGAAAGTTGAAGCGTTGATGACGCTCCACCGACGGGCGAGCGCAATGATAGAGATAAAATAGACCGCGACAATGATCACAGGCAGGACGGTGAAGCGGTGGGCTGGAAAGAGGAACCATGCGGCCACGAGGAGCGCGGTCCGGGCCAGCGTGTGAAAATATCCGACCCAGTGGCCGGCGATGACAGAAAACGGCAGCCACATGAGTCCGGTGAGCACGCCAACGCTCAGCGGCACGGACGATAAGTTTTGAAATTGAAAGGGAATCGCCACCGCAAAGACGAGGAGGGACATCGCCAAAGTGGACAGATAAATTTTATCAAAGAAATTGCCCGGACGTTTGCGGCCGAGGATATCCTCGCCCGTGAGTTTGGCGACGAGCAGTGCGAGATAGAAAATCGCGCCGGTTCCCAAATAGGTGGCGAGGGCCGCTTGGGATTCAGGCAAAATCGCGCCGGCGATGCCGATGCCGGACCAGACGATCAGACCGGTAATTGGCATCGAGAGAAAGCGATTGCGGCGGAACGCCGCGAGTTGTTCATCGAGATTTAAAGGCTGTGCGATGGTTCGCATGGTTGTTATGGCGGCGAAAGATGAACGGCCGTGGAATTAATCCGCGCGACGGCCGAAGACGCCATTGGCCGTGGCGAATGCCACGCCGAGCGCAATGCCCACGCCCACATTTTTTGTCGCGAGGCCAACCCCTAATCCGATCGTCAAACCGAACATAATTGGACGAAGGGAACGACGGAAGCCGGGCTTATTGTCTGAATTGTTCAGGCCGGGGCAGAAGGTTGATTTGAGTGAATTGGTTTTCATGGAATTTGTTGGTTGATGATTTAAGGACACGGACAGAAAAGCGGATTTTCCCACGGAGGTGCAGTGGAAACGGGGGAATGGCGGCAAAAAATGATGAACGGCGACAGCGTGCCACCAACGCAAACCCCAGAGTGTGGCCCACGTAACACATCGACGATACGGAAGGAAGCCGTCAGCAGGCCGTGGGCGACGTGCTCGCCTCGCAACTCCGAGCGGAATGGCCGCATTGATGCAGTTGCATTGGGTGGAACGCGACCTCCGGGCGCGTTTTCTCCTGCGCGCATCACACCAACCCGCCCGGAGGTCGGGTTCCACCTTTCAGTCCGAGCCATTCAGCAGCAGAACGATTGTTTAACAGAATAATGCTTTCGGCTACGCATCTTATTCAATGTAACTTGTGGAAGTGAGCACCACGGCAGTCAAACTCTGGCCGAGGTCCGACTGCTTAGCTGCGACTTAAAACGTCACTGCGAACCATTCCTGGAATGCGCACCGTCGCGCGGACGGTGCCAGTCTTGGTCTCGGTGAGTTCGAGCGTGGCGCTTGGGCCATGCAACACGCGCAGCCGCTCGCGAAGATTTTTCAGTCCGACCTGCGTTGACCCGGCCGGCGAGGGCGTGAACCGGCCCGTGTTTTCCACCGTGATCAGCAGAGTGCCACCATCAAAATTCGCCGCGATCGAGATTTCGCCCGAGTCAGGCAAATGCGCGATGCCGTGTTTAATGGCATTTTCCACGAGCGTCTGCAGCAACATGGCGGGCACGGCACACGCCCGGGTTGCATCGGCCACGGCGAAGTGGGTGCGCAATCGCTCTTCAAAGCGCACGGATTCCAGCGCCAGGTAGTCCGTCGTGAATTCGATTTGTTCGCCGAGCGTCTGCGACGGGCTCGAGTCGCGCAGTAAATTGTGACGAAGAATATTGGCGAGCCGAGTAACCATGTCCTGGGCTTGCCCCGGATTTTCGACGATCATGCCTCGCAGCGTATTCAGACAGTTGAAAAGAAAATGCGGGGCGAGTTGCGCCTCCAGCGCCTGCAAACGCGCTTCACGCATGCCCTGTTCGAGAGCGATGGCATTTTGCCGGGCACGGCGCGAGCGGAGCAACAAGGCACCGGAAGTATAACCCGCCGTCCAGATGAGGGTCGCAGCGGTGGTGCTCATCCACATAAATACCGCGTACGTGGCGCTAAAGGAAAACGGCGAAGTCCAGGACCAAACCGATTGCACGGTGATGACCAGCAGCGACTGAATGGAGCCAAGCAACAGGCCGGAGCCGAAGAAACGAAGCGCGGCAGAGCCGGGGGTGAGAGCGAGCCAAGCCCGATGCCGGATGATCCGCCGTAAGCCGTGAGACAGGGCGATGCTATAAAAAAAGAATGCCCCATACCCGACAATGATCACGGCCTGCGGACCAGTCTGGGGAAGGATCATGGCCAGACCGGCCGCCACGTAGGCACCCCAAAACAGAATCTGAAAAAGCCAGTAGGCTACTGACCAACCACGAGATTCTCTGGCGCCAAGGGAGGCTACGGTGACGTTCATTCAGTTGAAGAGACAGTCTTCGACTCCGGCGTGGCAAGAAATTTTTCAATCTTGCTGAACATCCATTGAGGATCGTCGAGCATGATGAAGTGGCGGGCTGTATCCGTGATTTCGAGGCGGGCCCCTTTCAGTCCGGCATATTGATCGCCATAAATCTGTGCCGCGAATTGATGGTTGGAATAAGGCGCGTAGCCGATCCACGCGGCGAAAACGAGAGTGGGAACTTTAATCTGCGGCAACTCCGGACGCAGATCCGCGCTGTATAATTCAGTGATCGCGCGACCGACCACCGTCGGATCTGAAGCCAGCCCCCACGCAATGATGCGATCAACATCCGCGCTGCTCGCCGCCATTGTGCTGCCGTTTGGTCCGCCGCGGATCATCTGGGCATAGCTCTCCGCATTCATCTGCGCAAACGAAGTCGCCACACCCGCCGCCGCTTGTTTCGCATCGGCCGCCGTCGCACCGGGCCGCATGATTCCCATCAGAAACGGCAAGCTGTCGACGATCACGAGGCGCCCGGTAATGCCCGGATGATTCGCGGCCAGATCCAACGCGAGATAACCGCCGAGACTGTGGCCGACGACAATGGGATGATCGAGTTTTAGTCGGCCGATGTAGCCCGCGAGCTCCTCGCGCACGCGATCCAAAAACGGTCCCGTTGCCGCGTGCGCTGGGACACCACCGAAACCCGCTAGGGTGATAACATGGCATTCATAGCGATCGCTAAAATGCGCCACCGTGGAATCCCAGACGGCGCCGGGGCAAGCGAGACCCGGAATTAGAATCATGGGCTGACCGTGACCGGTGACCTTGACCTGAAAAGCAGCGGAATCCGCCGCAAATGAAGTGCCCACCGCAAAGGCGAGCACGAGGGAGAGTCGGGTGATAAATTTCATGCACCGGCACTCAAGCGGGTTGTTCGAAAAAACCGGGAGTGAATCGGATGAGTGGCGGGAGAAAATGCCGAACGGCGGCAAACCGACGGCTTCAGCGACACGCCATTTCTCCCGAGCTGATCCACCCGTCGCCAACGAACCGAACATTACCTGAGTGCAGGGTTTGCACGCGGTGCGGTGTTATGCCGCGAAGATTTCCATGATAAACGTTCGAGGGTTTCGCTCTGCGGTTACGTCACAAGGGCTGAAGCGTCGCACGCCCTAATCCCCATCCCGATGAATCCAACCCGCTCACTCCTCGACGTGTGGACCGACTGGCTTAACCCAGGAATCCGCCCGTGGTCGAAACGAAATCGTTGCCCGCGACTTAATCGGAAGCCACCGCTCATGTTACTCGCGAGTGCGGCGTCTCTGTTTATTTCCCTAAACGTGTTTGCAAAACAGTCGGACGAAATTGTCGCGGTCTATGCCAGCGTCAGCCCGGATTATCACCGCACCGTGCTGCCCGGCGGTACATTCAAACCGGAATTCTACGCGTTTGGGGAAGGCGGCGACCAAGGCGGTGGCCAAAACGACTTCACCATCGACCGACTGCGTTTCACTGACATCGCCCATCTCATCGCGCCTGCCTTGGCGGCCAAAAAATATGTGCCGTGCTCGACGGCCGATCCCAGCCAGCCTGAGTTGTTGATCATGGTCTATTGGGGCACGACGATCGGCACCGAAGGGACATCGTCCTCACCCGAATATCAGATTGCTCAATCACTCGCGCCCGGACCGCTGGCCCCATTATCACCTGCACCCAACGGACTGGGCGGCACGGCGATGGTCAGTGATCCCAGCTCGTCGGGCCGCGCATCGGAAGGGCAGTCGTTGGCTGCAATCCAAGCCGCCAACGACAGTGCGCTAACCCAGTCGATCAGTATCTCAGGCATGGCGAATCGCCAACGCGACCAGCGCAATCGGGAGAACGCCGCGTTGCTGGGTTTTCTGCCGGAGCTCAAACGCGTGGACCATTTCAGGATGAGTTCGTTCGCCCAACGCCGGCAAGACGTCATCGAGGAAATAGCGGAGAGCCGCTATTATGTCGTCCTACTCGCCTATGATTTCCAAGAGCTCTTAAAACATAAGCAAAGAAAACTGCTCTGGGAAACACGCTTCAGCATCCCGGAACGCCGGAATCGTTTTGATGAACAGCTCGCCGCGATGGCGGCAACGGCTTCACGTTATTTTGGCGAAGCCAGCGAAGGCCTGAAGCGAAACTCACTGCGCGAGGGTCATATCAATTTGGGCGAACTGGAAATCATCCGCGTCGAGCCGGAGAGCAAATGATCGATTACCTGCTCGTGAATCGTCGCGTCATTTCGATCCACCGGAACGCGCCGCTGAAATAGGCGCGGGGAATCCGAGCTCATTGATTAAGTGCATCGTCTGCCGCAGTAGGTCAGCCTGTTCGCTGGCCTACATCTGTCTAGGACTCCAAATCAGGGCCGGATTTCGTTTACGATTTTGCTGGGGTGCCTGCCGTCACGCGATAAAGCATCACGCCGTGCGGCTGGATCGTGACCGGCAGGTCGACGGAAAATTCACCAACGTCCTTTTGACGCCAGACATCGCGCACGGCACGCGCACCGGGCAAACCGATTCGCTCGAGCTTGAAAACGATCGTTTGCGGGGTGTCGCCACGATTGAAAAAGCCCACCGCCGTCGCACCGTCTTCCAAGGGCCGACTGAAGACATCAACGGGGCCGGTGGTGGCCACGCGGCGCGCAGGCTGACCGAGTGCGTCTTGATTGATTGCGAGGACTTCGTCGTTGCTCAGCAAATTGAGCGTGAAGGCATCGAGCCGCTCCAGATCACAACCGATGAGTAGCGGAGCCGAGAGCATCGACCACAAACTCAGGTGCGTGTATTGCTCATCCGGAGTGAGTTTGGTCGGGTGAAGCTGCGGACCCCAACCGACCCAGCCGACGACCAACATATCCGGATCATTCCAATGTCCGGGAGCCCCGTAGGCATTCCATTGATCCTGATTAAATCCGATTTCGCTGACCGATTGTTGATAACGACCGGAAGTCGCCCACGTATCCCAAATGTCGCCAGTGGTGCGCCACGCATTGGCCCATTGCGCAAACTCGGCGGCGTGAGCAATCGGAGCGGAGTTGGAGAGACTGAAAACGATGTCGCGACCCGTGGCGCGCAACGCGAGCGACATTTCCTTCGTGTGCTCCACGTCATTCGGATTCCAATCATACTTCAAATAATCGAAGCCCCATTCGGCCCACTGGGCGGCGTCATTTTTGGCGAATGAATTTTTTCCGAGGCGCCAGTTACCCTGATAGTCCTTCAGTTTTTCCCAGTGCCCGCTTGCCTCGTCACTCGAGCCACCCCGGAAACCCGCGTACGACGTCACCCAAGGCGTGGAATAAATGCCGATCTTGAGTCCGAGCGCATGGATGTCGTCGCAGAGCTGTTTCATTTGTGGGAATTTTTCATTGCCCAGAATTCCCTGGTGCGCGCCGCCGCGCTCGCCCTGCCAGGTGTCGTCGATGTTGACGTAAGTCCAGCCGTGGTTGATCAGGCCCGAGGAAACCAAGACGCGCGCGGAGCGCATGACCTTGTCCTGATCGACACTGCCGGCCCACGAGTTCCAACTGTTCCAGCCGAGCGGAGGCGTGAGCGCGATCTTGTCGCCACAGACGATGCGGAAGTTTTTCTGCGCCGTACCGAGTGCGTTGCTGGCCCGCAACACCACCGGGAATTCACCGGCGGCGGAGAGTTGGCCGGTGATCCGGCCGGTTGCGCCATCGAGCGTGAGGCCCGCCGGCAAATGCTCCACGCTGTAGGCGATCGGTCGCTGACCGGTGACAGGAATGGTGTAGAGAAAAGGCGATCCGGGACGGACGCCAAATACCGTCGGACCGTTCACGCGCGGCGTGAGCGATGCCGCTGGTGTGAGAATTTCCGGTTGATCAGCCGCGATGAGGCTTCCGACCAGGGCGAAACAGCCCGAGAGAAAAAAAGAGAGAAGACGCATGAGGGGAATTTTAAGGGGAACGATGCGGAGGAACTCGAAGCCTTGGACAAATAAACCAAATATTCTAGCGTAGAATTGCGATGATTCACTTGCGCGTTCATTCGCAATCGATGCACCGACCAGCCCGTCAGTGTAATAATTCCTTAGTGACTCACATTATTTTCGGACGCTCCCCGGGTGCGCGATCAGGCAGTCCATCCAGTGGGCGGCAAAGAATTTTTTGTCCGTTGGAAAAAATGTGTCCGCCGAGCCGAGTATCGGGCGCAGCGCCGCTGTCATCTGAAGTGAGACCAGCAAAAAAATCATCGCCCACACATTGAGTCCGGCCTCGGTCCGCAGACCAAAATGACGGAACGCCACAAACATAAAGCGGAGACCAAAGCACGCCGCTACTATCCAAAATATCAAGTGCAAGAAACCCATCATCGCGACCGACTCGGTGGATTGGGAAAACAGCCACGCCACCGGGGCAAATCCGATCAACAGCAGGGTCATCAGCGTCAGCAGTCCACCCAGCGCTCCCGCGACTTCGTGCAATCGGGCCGGCGATCCGCCAAGACACGTGAAAATATATAAGCTCGGCAAGCATATCGCCGCCGTGACGACTGTACCCATCGCCATCTTCACCGGTGCCGCCCACCATTGAGCGCCTCCGGAAAAGCTCCCGATGATCAAGCCGTACACCGCGACGAAGGCCACCGCGACCACCAACAGAGGTACGATGAGCCCACCGGGTGCGCCATGCCGCAATTGATAGATGACCCGCCGGGGATGTCGCAGCACGGCTTCAACCAGACCAGCAAGACCATGGATCGACTCGCGATCACCAGGATCATCACCGAGCCTTGATTCGTTGCTCGCCGGCGGCGGACCAGATGGACCAGAAAGTGGCGTAATGGGAGGTTGATTCATAATTTTTGATACGGGTTTCTTTTAGTGAGAAAAATGGGTCCAGAGTTCTGCAGTGGCCCGAGCCACTTCTTCAAAAAAATTTCCATCCAACGCATGGGCATCCAGGAATCGAACCGCTTCCTCCGGTCGACCGATGAAGGGACGCGCGATCCACGACAGCTGGCTGCCGAGCAGAAGATTCACCGTCAGCCAGGCCAGAAGTAACCGCAGCGCCGGCGCCGCTCCACCACCCATCCGCCGCAACAACTGCAGCAAGCGCACATTTGCCGTCACGCCCGCAAACGCGATCAGGCCGACGAGCATCAATAGCATCACACTGTGCGCCGCCACCGCCACCGGCGCACCGGCGACGGGACGCGGGAGATTCCAAACGAGGAACAACATCAGCGGACTGAACGCGCCCAGAATCGTCGACGCCAACGCGAAGCTCGCCAACACCGCCGCAAACGACTCCCGCAATCGCAAGCCCACGCCAAGCAGCGGGGCCAGCATGCCATTGATCAAGGCGTTGCCCGCCGCCGTCGCCAAAATAATCAAGGGCAGCTTGACGGCAGACCACCCGGCTTGTTCCGGTGCCCGCCAACTGCCCATCGCCGCGCCAAACATTCCCGCGCCCGCGATGATAACGGAAATTTGCCGCAAGGCCTGCCGGCTATTCCAGCGTGAAATCGATTCGGCAATCACGTCCGTCTGACCACGCAGCAATGCACTCACCCCAATCGGCACCGAAGCGGTTCGAGTTTGATTCATCAATGGCGCCAGCGTACCGGTCGAGTATGAAGCGCCGATGAAGCGAACATGAAATCACCATGAATACGGAAACCCTCGCGGACTGTCGCGGAGGGATTTGAAAAAACGATGGGGGCAGGCGGTCACGCTCCCCCACCGCCCGGGAAACAGTCCGGGCATTTTCTTGCGTCGAGGCAATCGCCGCAGATAATGACGGCTATCGCCGGTCTGTGATCTTCCCCATGAAAATCCCGCTTTCGCCCATCGTCAATCGAGCCGGTCTTTTGTTGGTGTTGACCGTTTCATCCGAAGTTTTCGGCCAGGAAACGCGGGCGCTGCCCCGAGCGGCGCTCGATGCCACGGCCTTAATCACGAAAAAAGAGTTGGTCACTGACCATCGGTTCGCTCTCAAAGGCTGGAAGGGCGAATTAAAGGACGCGAAAATTATCGACCTCGCAGGCAACGATATCTCCGGGATTCTTGCGCCGAAAAGCGATGGCGGGCTCTTAACCCTCGCCCAACCGATGCGACCGTTCATTGTGAAAACGCGCACACCGCAGGCGGTCGCTTTGGGCGAACACGGCGAAACGATGCTGCCCGGCGGAATGGTGCTCGCGTTGTCACCCGCCCCGGATGGCGGCGGTCCAACGACGGCGGTCTGGTTCCGCTTGTTTTGTTCGATCAGCCCGCGGCCGGCACCGTGGGATGAGGCGCTGGGGAATTACGTGACCCGAATTAAATTTGTCGTGCGTCCGACGGAAGGCTCGCCCCCGTCGATTACGCTGCCGCACCCGGTCGCAGTTAGCCTCGAATTTGAAGGGATGGTCGCGCGGGACGTGCCGGGCTTCACGATCACGCAAGCCGGTCTGGAAAACCAGAAAGAGGTTGAGCTGCGGTTCCGCCCGTCGACGTCGCAACCGAAACTCAAGGTGCGTTCGACGATTTCTGATTCCGATGTGACGATCGACGCATTGCCTCGGCTCGATTTGCGGCCGGCACGCGCGGTGTTGCTTGGATTTGGTCTGGAGAATGTGACGGTCGCCGTCGCGCAAGTGCGCGCGGATAACGAACCGGCGGTGGCCACCGCGTCCAGCCCGGTCGATGTGCAAGTGAGCGGCGGGGCGCGGCGCGAAGGTTCGGGTGAAGTGGTTATTGCGGCCGGCGAATCTCGCACCGAGTTTAATTTGCGCTCCTCGGGGCTGGGGAAAATCACGGTCAAAGCCACGGCGGGCGCGCTGACCGGCACGACTGAATTGACGCAGCGTTTTCCGGTTGGTCCGCTCATCGCTACACTGCTGGGTGGCGCCTTGGGCGGATTGGCGCGGCGTTGGGTGAAGGGCGCACGCAGGCGTCCGGCAGCACGCAACGTCATTGAAGGAATCGTCGTCGGCTTGGTGGCATTTGTCGCCGCCGTACTGGGCGTGGGCTATTTAAATTTACCGGCGGCCATCGCCGCCACCGAAGCCGGAGCGTTTCTGACCAGCGTGCTTTGCGGTTTTGTGGGCGTGACCGTATTGTCCACGCTCACCGAACGGATGAAAGTCGGCGCCGAGAAATAGCGGATAGATCAGTCGCGGTATCAGAACCCGGTGCCGGCGATTGATTCACTCAGCCGCATTCATTCAATCGAACTACGGGCGGGATTATTCCGTGGGTGGAGCGCCTTGACCTCAAGGCGCTTCAGGATTCCCGCTCTCATGGGTCAACCCACTCCACCTCCTCTTGCATTGTTCCTTATCGGCGATCTCCCGGCAGGCCTATACCCCATGGTCGGGAAAATTCAGGACGAGTAAGCTCGCGGCATGAAAAAAGAATCCTCCCGCTCGGCCCATCGATTTACCCTCGTGGTTTGCGCCGCAGTATTGCCCGTGATGGTCGGCTGCTATTCCAGTTCCAGCCGAAGCGGCATGCATGAACATGCGCCCTCGGGCTACGTGGAAGGCGGTGTGTTCCTCGAAGACGATTACGTTTATTACCCGGGCTACGAAGTCTACTACAGCAGTCGGCGGCATAACTACGTGTACTTGGACGGTCGCAATTGGGTCACCCACGAGACCCCACCACCCCGGGTTCAAGTCAACGTACTCCAGGCCTCACCGTCGGTGCGCGTCGATTTCCACGATGCTCCGGCCCAACATCACGCCACCGTCGTGCGCCAATATCCCAGGAATTGGAAACCAGCAGAACGGAGACCGGACGACCATAAGGATGGCCAAAAGGGTGACGGGCCAGGAGATCATAAGGACGGATCGAAAGCGGATAGAGACAACGAAAACGGCAGACACAATTAGGTTCCTCGCTACTTCCAGTGGGTCGACTTACAAAACAGAATCAAAACCCGGAGGTTCTAACCGCTCATTGGATTCATCAAGGGATGAATCTTTGAACGTGCGGCTTCGCCTAATCGTCTCCGCCCATGGGCTTCTGGAGCCTGCTAATCGCAGGCAGAACACACCAGTCAGCGATTAGCAGACTCCCTGGAACCCACACCGAAGACGATGAGTCGAAGGGGTTTTTTAAAGTTTCGCCTATTGGCGAAACTCATTAGCGGTCACCTCCTCTGGCTTGGTTTCTGGTCGAAGCTCGCTTTCACCATCACCCATCGAAAACAGCGAGGAGCCCACAATTAGTCGTCGGATTTTGAAAACGCGGAACGGCGCGGGCATAATCGCCTGCGCCGACTCGATGGGCTTGGATACTCGCTCGGAGCAGAAAGGCCGTGTCAGGTGGAGATTACCCGTGAAGCTGGGATTGACGGACCCAAGCAGAAAGGCGTCACTCGCCACCGGCCCAACCCCGGCTTGTTCCCTATCGCTCCGCTTTCTCATGACCTGGACTCAAACGCTTTTGCTCTTCGTCTACGTGACGCTTTTTATCGGCAGCATCGCCGCCATGATTTGGTGGCATAAGCGCCAGCGAAAAGTGCGGCTGCCGTTCGGCGATGAACTGAAATTACTCCGCGCTCCCGGCGAGACGCAGCTCGCACATGTCCGAAAATTTGATGAAGACGGCGTGATGTGGATGATGGTGGCGGCGGCCGGACCGGCGACAGTCGGGCTGCTGTTATTAATGTTGACGACGAAGCTGCCCAGCGAGCTTCAGCTCGTCGGAGTGGCCGTTACGCTCATAGCGTTTGTGACGGTCTTTATCATAGCGGCACGCTGGTTCGCGGGCAAAGCGCGGGAGAGCGGCAATCGCTATCTCGGGTATTTTGGTGAGCGCTTGGTGGCGGAATATTTGGAACCGTTGAAAGCGGAAGGTTGGCGGATTTTTCATGATGTCCCAGGCGAGGCCAACGGGCACAAGTTCAACATCGACCACGTCACGGTGGGACCGGCTGGCGTATTCATCGTCGAAACCAAGACGCGCCGGAAAGGAGGCGCGCGGCCGGGCTTTGATGATCACAAAGTTTATTTCGACGGACGCTCGCTGATTTGGCCGTGGGGCGAGGACAATCACGGGTTGGATCAAGCCGAGCGCAACGCGGGTTGGCTCGCCGAAATATTGCGCGCAGAGACCGGTGAGCGAGTGCTGGTAACGCCGTTTCTAACGTTGCCCGGTTGGTGGGTGGAGATGAAGCCTTCGCCTGAAGCGCGGCCGTGTCGGGTCGCGAATCCGAAAGGCTTGGTCAAAATATTGCCGAGTGGTTCCGCGATACTTACCGGTCAGCAAATCGCCGCCATCGCCGCCAAGCTCGAAGCCCGCTGCCGCGACGTGGAATACTGAGTGAAAAGGTAGGAGCGGCTTTACGCCGCGATTCGAGATGGGCGCAAAGAGCAGCCCAAGCGAACTCGGATCAATCAGGGCAGGTTTACCGCTAATGAGTTTCGCCAATGGATGAAACTTTAGAATACCCCTTCGACTCATCGTCTCCGGTGTGGGTTTCGGGGAGTCTGCTAATCGCAGACTAAAGTGGTCCTGCCTGCGATCGGCAGGCCCCCGAAGCTCCATGGCGGAGACGATGAGTCGAAGCCGCTCTCTCAAGGATTCATCCATTGATGAGAACCATTAGTGGTTAAAAATCTGGCGCATGCGTTCGCTCCTTTCCGCTAAATCGCCACTTCGATGGGACCTGATTCCAGGCGGTTATTCCTATCGCGATGTGTCGTGAGTGAATCAACGCTAAGGTTCTCTAAAATTCTATGCATTACATAATGGTTGATATCGAAAGTGACGGTCCGATTCCCGGCGATTACTCCATGATCTCCTTTGGCGCCGTCGTGGTCGATACCACGCTCACCAAAAGATTCTCTGGAAAACTAAAACCGATTTCTGATCGCTGGATCCCGGAAGCGCTGGCGGTCAGCGGCCACGCGCGCGAAGAGACGCTGCGCTTCGAGGAGCCGAAGATCGTGATGAGCGGTTTTCACGCCTGGCTCGCGGACCATTGCCGCGACCGTCCGATGTTCATCTCCGACAACAACGGTTTCGATTGGCAGTTCATCAATTGGTATTTTCACCACTTCCTCGGCGAGAATCCCTTTGGCTTTTCTTCGACGAATCTCGGCTCCTTTTACAAAGGCTTGGTGCGAGACACTTCAAAAAACTTCAAGCACCTCCGAAAAACCAAACACACCCACGACCCCGTCGATGACGCCGTCGGCAACGCCGAAGCGTTTCTGGCGATCATCGAGCAGTTCTCGCCCAAGATTCGTCTGTAATGTTTGCCAGCCACTCTGACGTTGCTTAATTTTCAGGCAGTATTTCTTCCGTGTGTTCCGTGGGCACCCCGTTCAGTTTTCCCGGAGCGTGTCGGTTGCGAGCTCG
>JANYFP010000424.1 GCA_025362555.1 Verrucomicrobiota bacterium | reverse complement strand
ATCGCGATGCCCTTGAGGCTGGTGTTGAAGCTGGCTCCAATCAGCTGAATGTCCTCCGGGAATTCGATCAGGTAGCGACCGGTGGCGGCCGCAATCAGAAATTCACGCTGCGCGAGCTGGCCAGTCACGTTCGCGACGGTGGGGTAGAACGGTTGCAGGGCCGCCGGCAGTGCGCTGGCGGGAATGCCCCTGAGCGTGGCGCCAATCAAGGTCGTCAACGCGCCGGGCACTTGAGCCGCACCACCGAGGGCAGTGGCGAGACTGGTAGTGAACGTGGTGTTTGCTCCAAGAATCGCTCCCGCGTCCGAGGCAGCTTTAGCGCCGTTGACCGGATCGGTGGGCGTAATGGCCGAAATCACCGGCAACCGGCTGTGATAATTCATGAAGTAGAAACCGAACTCGGTATCCTTCAAGCCGTGCGCCAGCCAGCGGAGATTGACGCCGTATTGGCCGCCGTTTGACGCCACTTTATCGGGGGCGCGGGAGATCGATCCGAGGGGGGAGGAGTCGGGAATGGCGCCGAAGCCGAGGTAAACCTTCGTGCCGCCTTTGGCCACGAAATCATTCGTGCTGAAATAAGTGCCGGGCGGATCGACGCGGGTGCGCTCCCATTGGAATAAATAAAACGCTTCCAGCGTCACGGCTTCAGTCAGATTCAGCGAGGCCGACACCATGTTGATCGGGCGCAGCGCTTCCTTTAATTCGGAACCCGGGGTCCGGAGTTTGGCGACGTCGATGGGGTTGACTGAATTGATGCCATTGGGAATGAAAGTGCTTTCGCCCCAGCTCAGAACCTGACGGCCGATGCGGATGGTGGCCGGCATGTCGGCCGGTTTGCCGTTAAAATAAACGTAGGCGTCGAGCAACTCGGCACCCTCGCCGACAACTTTTAGCGCTTCATCACTGAGTGGCGTCCGCGCGCGCGCGCCGTCGGAATTGACGAAGTCATTGAAAATATATCCCCGCACAAAAACACCGGCATTATCTGTGTGTAATAGCAGGTCACTCGAGACCTTCGTGAGAAATGACGCCATGCCCTGTTTATAGTTCAGGTCGCCGTCATCGGCATTCGAGGATCGCTGCAGGCCGGCGGCGCTGATGGACGAATACTGCAGCGACGGATTGCCTATGCGGTAGAGGCCGCCGATTGAGATCGTCGTATCAAAACTCCCTTTGACGTCGCCTTTTTGAAAAGAAACGCCCCGGCTGAGGGGTGCCGTGGCGAGGATCAGGGCAAGGGCAGTGACTGACGGCCAGCACTGACGGTGAAAACGGGCTTTGCTTGGGTTCATAACGGGGTGCAAAGAATCTGGCCTCGCGGGAGGCGTCGTCCGGGATTGCGGGGTGGGTAAGGAAAAAGCAAACAAGCTTGGGGCTTGGCGGTTAACTCCCTCGATCAAGCGAATTTCCGACCCGCAGTTCAAGGCCTAATCCGCTGAAATGGGACGGCACGGATCGTGGCAACGCTTGACGCGGTAGGTCATTTTTTCATCCAGTGCATGTCACTCGGGTTTTCCTGTGTAGGCAGCGTGCTTGCACGCGCGGTTTGGTGCCGGCACGCGCGGTCGGAGCACAGCAAGTGGCCGATGTCGCACTCGTTCGGTAACGCGGACCTACAAAAAAGAGAAACTACTCCGCTTTTGGTTTTACCTCATTAGCTTTTTGACGCGCGCCGGAAATCGGTAACCTTTACGTGATCGACGCTGTCTCACACATTCACATCAAGGGCGCCCGGGAACACAATCTGCGCAATTTGGAATTGCGCATCCCTCGCGGTAAACTCGTCGTACTCACCGGCCCGAGCGGCTCCGGGAAATCATCGCTCGCGTTCGATACGATTTATGCCGAGGGCTACCGCAAATATATGGAGAGTCTTTCGGCGTCGGCGCGGCAAGTGCTCGATCAGTTGAAGCGCCCGGATGTTGATTTTATCCACGGACTTTCCCCTGTGCTCGCCATCGAGCAGCGCACGGGCGGCGGCTCGCCGCGCAGCACGGTGGCCACGGTCACCGAAGTTGCGGATTACGCGCGACTGCTCTGGGCGTTGTGCGGCGATCAACGTTGTCCAAAAGATGGCGGCCACGTGGCGAAACGATCGCTCGATGATTGCGTGGCGCAATTGCTGCGCGACGCTCCGGGCGAGCGCGCAATTATTTTGGCGCCGTGGATGACGGCCAAGCCGGCGGTGTTGCGCGATGAATTGCCGCGGTTGCGGCAACGCGGGTTTCAGCGCGTCCGCCTCGCGGGCGAAATCAAATCGCTCGATGAACCCCAACTCGTGCCCAATGGCAGCGCCGAACTTCTGGTGGAAATTGTGGTTGATCGTATCGTCATCGCGGCCGATCAGCGCAGCCGGATCGCCGACTCGCTCGAGCTCGCCTTTCGCGAAGGCCAGAATCGCGCGCTGGTGCTCGTCCAAAAAACCGCCGAATCAAAATGGCGCGAGATCGCCCTCAGCCAGAATTTAAGCTGTGTGATTTGCGGCGATGTTTTCGATCCGCTCACGCCGCGGCATTTTTCCTTCAACCACAACGAGGGGGCCTGTCCCGACTGCGGCGGTCTGGGCCGGCAGATGACATTCAGTGAGGAGTTGATCGTGCCCAAGCCGGAGAAAGCGGTGCGCGAGGGCGCCATCAAGCCGTGGCGGATCGGCGGGCGAAATCTTATCATTCGCCACAGTTCAATTTTAAAGCAACTGGCCGAGCAACTGCCATTTGATGCGGAGATGCCCTGGCAGGATTTGCCCGAGGCCACGCGGCACGCACTGCTGCACGGAGCCGGTGAAAGACTTTTTAGCTTTCGGATTCGGCGTACGCAGAAAGGTGAACTGAAACCGTTTCCCGGCGTGATTGCGCTGCTGAATGCGAGCCGGCGCGAGACGCGCAGTGACGGCTTTCGCGCCCGGTTGGCGACGTTCATGTCGAGCGGCGAGTGTCCATCCTGCCACGGCTTGCGGCTGAATGCGCGGAGCTCCGCCGTGTTGGTCGGCGGGAAAAGTTTTGGCGCGTTCGACGCGATGAATATTCGCGATGCGCTGGCGTTCATGCGCAGTCTGTCGGCAGTTTTGCCGGCGACGGAAGCGGTGGGCGAGGTGCTCGGGGGCATTACCCAGCGACTGCATTTCCTGGCGGAAACGGGTTTGGGTTACCTGACGTTGGAGCGCGAATATCCGACGTTGTCGGGCGGCGAAGCGCAGCGCGTCCGACTTGCGACGCAATTAGGGATGGGCTTGGTCGGCGTTATTTATGTGCTGGATGAACCGAGCATCGGACTGCATCCGCACGATAATCAGCGGTTGCTGGCTAGTCTGCGTGAATTGCGCGATCGCGGGAACACGGTGCTTGTTGTGGAGCATGACGCCGACACGATGCGCATCGCTGACGAGCTGATCGAGCTCGGGCCGGGCGCGGGGACGGAAGGTGGCAGCATATTATTTCAAGGCTCGCCAGCGGCCGCCCTTGGGTTGTCAGCGTCGGCGTCACCGACGGGCGCGTATCTTTCCGGAAAATTGGGCGTAATTAAAAACGTGAAAGCAAAGTTGCCCGATGACCGCTGGCTCACGGTGAAAGGGGCGACGGAGCACAATTTAAAAAATATCGAGGCACGCTTTCCGGTGGGGCTGCTGACGTGTGTCACCGGAGTTTCCGGCTCGGGGAAGAGTACGCTGGTGAATGATATTTTGGCGACGGCGGCGGCGCGAAAACTGAACGGTGCGAAATCGCTGCCCGGTCGCCATCGCGGTCTGACGGGATTGGATTTTTTTGAAAAAGCGGTGCAAGTGGATCAGGAGCCGATTGGCCGCAGTCCGCGTTCGAACCCGGCGACGTATGTGGGTTTGCTCGATTTGCTGCGGGATTTGTTTGCCCAATTGCCTCTGGCGAAAGTGCGCGGGTACAAGGCGAGCCGTTTCAGTTTCAATGTGCGCGGCGGTCGCTGCGAGCGCTGCATGGGTGACGGACAGATCAAGCTCGACATGCAATTTATGGCTGACGCGTACGCGCCGTGTCCGAGTTGCGATGGGCGGCGTTTTAATCGCGAAACACTCGAGGTGCGTTTTCACGGGTTGAGTATTGCCGAGGTGCTGGCGATGACGGTGCGGGAGGCGATGGAGCGATTTCGGGCGATCCCGCGCATCATGGAAAAGTTGTCCACGCTCGACGCGGTGGGTCTGGGTTATTTGCAACTGGGTCAATCAGCGACGACCCTTTCCGGTGGTGAGGCGCAGCGCATCAAGCTCTCGCTGGAGCTCAGCAAACGCGAGCAGGGAACAACACTCTATATCCTCGACGAGCCGACCACTGGCCTGCACTGGACTGACATCCAGCGGTTGATGGACCTGCTCTTCAAGTTGCGCGACGCCGGCAACACCCTGGTCGTCATCGAGCATAACCTCGACGTCATCCGGCTGGCGGACTGGGTCATCGACCTCGGTCCGGGCGGCGGGCCGGACG
>JANYFP010000134.1 GCA_025362555.1 Verrucomicrobiota bacterium | reverse complement strand
GCTTGCTTCGGGGTATTGGCCCCAGAGGGAATATACTGAACCGCCGCTACCATTCGCCCAGTTAAGCTTGCGGTCGATTTCCTCCTTCATTCCTCCGCGTTCTCCGCGCCCTCCGCGTTAAATTCATCCTGCCTTGGATTCAAAACTCATGCGTGAAACTCCAGTTCATTCGACTCGGAATTAAACGCGGAGCACGCGGAGGGCGCGGAGGAAGTCTCACGAAACCCAAATGCACATCCGGGCTTTTGCACCGCCGCTTTCGAAGCCTCACGTCATAGATTGCCGAATTCAACCGTAGGTCGCCATCGATCCTCGACACCTTTCCCCGGCATGTCGGGCGTAAAGCCCGACCTACAAAAAGGAGCACTCCAAAGTTAGCGCTTATCGGTGAGCGCCCCCCAACTGCAGTTTAACTGAAAACGCCCAGCGCCGAATTGCGCACCCTACTTGAGATGGACGATCCCATGTCGAATGGCCTCGACGGCGGCACCAGTCCGGTCGTGGACGCGCAATTTCGCAAAGAGCATCTTGAGGTGCGATTTCACGGTCTCCTCCGAGAGAAAAAGACCGGACGCGATTTCCTTATTGCTCCGTCCTTTGATCAATGACTCCAAAACATCGCGCTCACGCTCAGTGAGCTGTTCCCGCTGCGATCGCATGGTCAGACGCTCCGCCACTTGTCGCGGGAGCATGGTGTCACCCGCAAAGACTCCATGAATCGTGCTCGCGATCTCCTCGCTCGGCATGTCCTTGAGCAGGTACGATTGCGCGCCCGACTGGATCGCACGGTGAATGTCTTCGTCCAAATCGTAAGTGGACAGAACAATCACCCGCGCTGCGGGGTGCTTTTTCCGAATGGCCAAAATCGCTTCAACTCCGCCGATGCCCGGCATGCGCAAATCCATGAGCACGACATCAGGCAGAACGTCGTCGTAAACTTCGATCGCTTCCTCGCCGTCGGACGCTTCGGCAACCACGTCCATGCCCGGCTGACTCTTGATCAGAGCCACAAGCCCCATGCGCATCGGCGGATGGTCGTCGACAATGAGGATGCGGATCGTCGTTCCGGGTTTAGGCTCGTCCATGTTTGGTGCAATAAATTCAGAATCAGAAGTCATGGTGACGGCAAATGGGGATGGATCAAGCCTCGGGGAACCCCGGGCGTGACCAATCTAACACGGCCCGGCCAGCGCTGACTCTCACCCATTCGAGGGAAACGGCATTTTTGGGCAGAGAGAGAGTGAAGCGGTAGGGGCGATTGCCCTCAGGCAGCAAATCCCTCACACCGAGACAACCACGACAACGTGCGTCCCCTGCCCTGGCGCGCTGCGGATCTCGGCCGTCCCGCCCAGCAATTCGGCGCGTTCACTAATACCAACAAGGCCGAAGCTCCGACGACCTCCGCTGGGTCGTGATCCCGGCAGGAAGCCAACGCCATTATCCTCCACCTCCAGACGGACCACCCGACCGTCGAACACCAGCGTGACGTCGATGCTGGTGGGTTTGGCGTGCTGGCTGGCGTTGGTGATCGCTTCCTGGCCAATGCGCAAAAGATTATTTTCGACCACCGGCGCGAGGCGCCGGCTCACGCCCTCGACGCGCATGGTCGGCGTTATGCCTGTGCCCTCGGTCATTCGCTCGAGGATTCCTTTCAGTGCTTCCGCGAGATCAGATTTTTCCAAAACCTGGGACCGCATATTCCAAATGGAATCGCGGGCCTCGGCCAAGGCCGCGCGAGTTAATTTAAGTGCGGCCCCGAGATGATTTCGCACGGGCGCACTGATTTCATGGGCATACATGCGGGCCAGCTCGAGCTGGACGGAGATGGCACCGAGGCTTTGCGACAGCGTATCGTGAATCTCGCGCGCCATCCGGTTGCGCTCACTGAGGATGGCGGTGAATTCGGTCTCGGCCATGGCACGGCGATGCTCCTGATCTTTCAACCGTCGCCGGGAACCCAACATGACAAGCGCAACTGCTCCCACTGCGAGAGCGAGAAAACCGGAAAGAACCCAAACGACCCGTTCCGCATTCCACCAGGAAGGCGGCTTGAGGACGGAAACATCCGCCGGAGAACGGAGGAGAAGTTGGAACGAGCGCGGCTCCCATAAACCACCCAGCGGGCCAGCCTCGTCCGTGTTAACCGAACAAACGCCGGAAACCCGGACGATGCTTCCAGGCAACCACTCGGCTGGTGCAGAAGCATTTTCCGGCAATTGGATCTGGGCCCGGACCGCCGTGTGGCGCCAATCCAACATGAGCACCACACTGTCCGGGAGACGACGCAGGTCGGTCAACCGAGCCTCCAATTGAACGAGGTCGGCGTCATTTTGAAGTGCGCTGGAAACGTCCGTCAACACATGCGGCATCGGCGCCGCCTGGGAAGGAAGTTTCCGGAACACCGCATCCTCCAGCACCGCGCTGTATTCGCCTCGGGCGGGAAATCCCACCACATCCACTTCGTCTCCCGGCTGCAGTGTTTCCCGCTGGGTGGTCTCCACGCGCAAACTATGTTCGCGATCGCGAATCCAAAGCACCGAACCCGGCCGATGATAAATCACAATGCCACGTACGTGCACGCGATGCCCGTGTTCGCCCGTGAGTTGTTCGAACTGCAGCAAGCTGGCGACGGGACGGGGTTCGCCGCTAAAGGGTGTCGGCGGAGGTGCCTTCTCAATCGCGATATCCACTCCGCGGGGGACCTGCACGAGTGGCTTGACGAACTGCCGCTTGTGATTGTGCAGATTAAAACACAGCCCCCGCACCCGCACTTCAGCGTCCACATAATCTTCGGGCTTAATTTCACCGGTGATTTGCACGACCACGCGCAGGCTCCCCGACGCCAGCTTCATTTTAACTTTCGATTCCTTCGAATAAGCAATGCCTTTGGAGGGGGCCGCGTAACGCGTCCCCGGAGGAGGCGGGGCGCTGTCGCTCGGTGCCGTCGGTTCCGCGCTGCGCACGATCCCGGATATCTCGACCCACTTGGCGTCCATCTGGCCCGCATTCAATTCATCGAGGGAAACCTGAATCGGTTCGGGAATCGTTCCGCGTCCGATTTTGTGCAGGTTGCGCGCCGCGACATACGGCGCAAAACCGCCCGGGTCGGTCGCGCCCTCGAGCTCAAGCAAATCGCCCCGCCCCACGCCCGCGACCAACTCGGCCGGTCCTTGCACGTAGATGCCTTCCGTGCCGTCGTGAATCACAAAGGCGATTCCTTCGGGATCCGCTTCGCCCATAAAAACTCCCCGCAGCTTTACCGGAATAGCGCGGCGCGCCTCCTCCTCCGTCAACGCCCGAACTTGCGCCGCCGTGGTGAGCGGGGCGTCCTTTGACGACGTCGCAGCCGGGAGGAAAGACGCACTGAAAATCAGTGGAGCGACCAACCCAAAGGCCCGGCGGAAATTGGACAGTGACCAATGAGAAACGATCATCGTGGGGCGTGAGATCTGGAGGAAGGTTGGCGCGGTGGCGAGCCTTCGTGAGACATGAGAGAGAGCAAATAAAGTTCGAATTCCCGATGTAGATCGCGAGCTTTATGGGCCCGACCTCTTCGCGCGGCATGTCGGACGTAATACCGACGGCTCATAAAATTTAGACTTTTGCTGGACAATGGAGTGGTAGGGGCGATTGCCCTCAATCGCCCTATGCACCCCGAGGGCCGTTGAGGGCAACGGCCCCTACCTAAAGTCTAACTTTCAATCGCCAGTGGTATAAAGCCCAACCGACAACAAATTCGGACGTCGCGCCCAACTCGCACGCAAATGCGGGGTGAGGGCACCCCGCCCACATTCGGAACGGATTTCTGAAAGCGTAACCGCGACTGTTTCGCTCTCTTCTTTGTAGGACGGGTGCCCTCACCCGTCACAACACAGCAACGCTCGTTCTCTCCTGCTATCGGAGAGAACGAGCGCGTTTTTAGAACCCAGTAACCCAAAGTTGAAGCGGGCGAACAACCGCCGATTGTTGGCTCAGAATTTGAAGGTATTCGTGAGCTGCCAGGTCGTTTGGCTCGGGATGCGGACTTGCGCCGTCGTGCCGTCCGGGTTGGCCGCAATCGGAATCAGGCTGCTCTTGGCAAACAGATCCCGGACGTTGAGCTGGATGCCCCACGTGATATTGTGGGAGAGCTTCCGCTCGTAACCAATCCAAGCGTCGTAGTTCGTTTCGTTCGGGGCATAGATGGGCTTGGTCACATCGGTAACCCAAATGGCGGCATCCGGGTTGTACTTCGGATAGTAGCCAATGGCTGCTTTGTCCTGCCAGCGCGCGGCACCACCGATGTTGACGTTCTTGAGCATCCCTTGAGAGAAGGTGTAGTTCGTCACCAAGTTCCAACGCCATTTGCGGAGCTCATTGACCGCCTGGCCAGTCGCCGCAATTAGGTTTTGGTAGGGTCCGTACACCGAGTTCATCATTTTGTTACCGGCGAGATCTGAACCGTAGACATCACCCGTCCAATGCCGGATGTCGGCATAGCCGTCGATCGTCCAGTAGTTGAGTTGAGATTCGGGCGTATCGTTGTAGCCATCGAACCAAATGGCCTTGTTCTTCTGAATGAAGGCCGCCCAATCCCCCAGGATGTTGGACCGTACGGCCTCGTTGCGAGAGGCGTTAAAGGTCAGACGCCAGTTGGGAGTGGGATTCGCCGTGAGTTCGTATTCAACGCCCTTGGAAATAAGGTCGTTGGTGAGTTTCTCATTGGGGATCGCGCCGCCCTCACCCCAAATACGGTAATCGTCGCCCGTAACCTTCTTAAACCCTTCCGCCTGCATCCACGCCGCGTCCATCGGGCCGAACCATTGGGCATCGGTTCGCGCGGCGAACCATTGCGAACGGAAGGCGATTTCATCCGGGGCGAGGTAGGGAGACAAGTAGGCGAGTCCGTTGACCGGATTGATCGTACCTTGGGCGACGAACGAGGGATCGCCGGGGGTGGCCGCACGGCGCAGGGGAAGTGGCGCGGCCAGAGCGGCGGCAAGCTGAGCCGGAGACCAAGCCGTCTGCCAATTTGCCGGGATCGCCGCAGAGGTAGTTTTGCTGCCGAACATCCACTTGTTTACCAGCCACTCAGGCGTGGTCTGGTTGTTGTTTTTAATACCCCACGCTTCCTGGGCCATTGCATTCATGGTGCGGGCGATGCCGGCCTTGGCCCAGTAGACCATGCCGGTAGGATCATTCAGACTAGTGTTCTTCTGGATCGTTTTATACCAGGTCACCCGCAGGGAGACTTTGTTGTCGAGCGCGCTGATGAGGAAACCCTTCTCTCTGGTCGTACCTGAAGGAGCGGGCAGTTTGTTGCCCATGATATCCGCGCCGACGTCCGAGGGACGGAAGCTGTTGGAATCATTGTAGGTGAAGCTAACTTCGGTGCCCTTGGGGAGTTGATAGTGGAACAGATCAAGGATCTGGCTGGTGTGAAGCACCAAACCCCAACTGCGGCGCTGCTCGGTAACATTGATGGGAGTAGTGCCAACATAATTCCAAGAAGGGTCGTAAGGCAGGGTTTGGCTGGTTAATTTATTTTGTGGCGCGGTACCTGGCTTATCCCAGCGCGTATAGTGATCTTCGCGCCAACCGAACAGCGGAATGAGAGCGTCGTTGAACAGTCTGCCCTGCCACACGAACGACTTCGACAACGTGTCGTCAAAACCCTGACTGGCGCCCGTGTAGAGTTTGTCGATGTCGGTCAGCCAACTGACGGTGGAGACGGTGGCTTTGTGCCAGGTGAGAGTATGGTCGTCCCAGACGAGGGTGTTGCTGGAGGCGGCCGGGGTCTGGACGGCCGTTACTCCCTGAATGGCCGACGCGGGAATGGCGCCAAAGTTGGCCACATTCATCAGGCTGCTGCCGATGTAGTGGCTGCCATACCAAGACTTGTAGCTAGGCGAATTATTGAACTGCCCGCCGTAGGTGGCCGCATCCCAGGCATAGAGATTGAAGTTGCGGCTGAAACTCGCGTTGCGCTGGCTGGATAATACCCCCGTGAACGTCTGCTCGCCAAAAATCTTGGTGAGGAGGCTGTCTTTCCCAACGTAGTCGCGGAGATTGAACTTGTAGTAACCGGTGCCTCGAAAGCCCTCGCGATCGTTGTTAGTCATGTTACCGGCACTATTGCCGATGATGACGGGACGACCGACATCGGGGTTGGCTGAGCCGTCACGGAGCGTGGTGTTGACGTCGACGGTCACGCGTGCGGTGGAGATAGCGTCGGCGTAACCGGAGCGATAACTCTGCTTGTCATAGGCTCCATTGAAGCCGAGTCGGCCATCAAGGTAGGTCTGCGTGACATCGAGGTTGATCGAGTCGAAGTTATTCCACTCTTTCTTGTTTGGTCCCTGCATCGTCTCGTCGATGAAGGCGAGAGGCCCGCTCAAAATTGACTGGGTGGGCCAGAGACTGCCACCGAAACCATTGAAGGTTTTGCCGGTCGCAGTCTGATACTGATTGATAATCCCCGTGGCGATCGAGTTGTTGGCGTAGTAAGCGGCGGTGTTTTTATTCCAAGCGCCGGAGCCGCCTTCGTCGTAATTGGGATTGGTCACGCCGCTGAGACCGCCCCAAGGATTGCCATCGCGCTGGCGATACGCATCCAGGTTGCCGTTGCCAATGGCACCGGTGGTGGGGTTCTGGTAAATCGTGGCCGGGGAATCGTTCCACCAGTCACGCGCCGGAGCGCCCGCGAAGTAATGACTCAGCTCGGGGTGGCGACCACCGGACGGATCCACCGGAGTCCCGTTGTCCGAAAGCGGATTGTACGCCAGGTATTTGTTCAAGGGACCAAACCAATTCGAGATGAAGTCGGAGGCGGTGACGGCAACCGGTCGGTTAGCATCGATCTTACCCGACTCAACCTTCACATCAATCTGCGTGAACACCCTGGCGGCGAGGACGGGCTTCCAGCGCAGAGCGGCATAGGCGCGCTTGTCGTGGTTAAAGGTGAAGTCCTGGCGGTATTTTTCTTTGTCGTTCAGACCGATGACGCGAAGCCCGAGCGTGTCCTTGATCAACGGCACGTCCACATCCAGCACCTCGCGAGTCGAGCCGTAGCTACCGACGCGAAACTGCGCCTCGAGCTTGAGCTTGTCCATATTCGGATCCTTGAGGGTATTGTTAATGATACCTGCAGGACTGCCCAGACCGAAGAGAATGGAATTGGGGCCGCGCTGAATATCCACCCGTGATGTGTTATACCCATCCATCGGAATGTTCGTGGCGAAGAAGCCGCGCGTCAGGTCAGCGGTGTCAAGGCCACGCACGCGGGTCCCGCTCTGGGGATTGACGAGCATGCGGGTGCGGAGGTTGCCGTCGTCGGCGTTACCACCGTAGTAGTTGCCGCCGATACCCGCGACTTCGGTGTTCGTCGTATAGACAAGAATCTGCTGAAGGTTCGTGGAACCGGTGTCCTTCATGAATTCGGGCGTCACGACGGAAATGGCCGAAGCAACGTCTTTCAGCGACGTATTGAGACGCGATCCAGCAAGAGACGAGGACGCGGCGTAGCCGTTGTCCTTTGCTCCGGTGACTTCGAACGGGGACAGGACAAACGTCTCGTCCTTCTCTTTCTCTTTTTTGGTCTCGGCGGCGGCAGGGGCTGCGGTTTGGGCTAGTAGTGACGGTGAGGTCCACGCCACGAGTGTGGCGAGAAAGAGGACCTCCGGTAGATTCCGGCGGCTGTAGCCGCGGGATTTCGTTCGCTTGGATTTCATGGTAGGGGGGTGTTGGCGCTTGTCAGAAATTTGCAGAAACGAGCCGTTGAGCATCATCGCACGGGAGTTCGGATGCACGCGGTTTTGCGTAATCCTCGCATCGGCGGAGTGGGATAGGTTTGGGGGCAGGCGTAACAGAAACCGTGAGCAGCGTTGGAATCCAACAGAAGGCGGAAGCCGAACTACTAACGGACGTGGGGTTGAAGGCCGCATGCTAGCCCACAGGCGACGGACGCGCTATCCCCTAATCGGGGGAATCTTCTCCGGGAGGTGCAAAAAAACTGCGCGACGCCGGGCGTGAGCGCATACAGAATTAGGAAGCGGTTTCTCAAATTTAGTAGGAGACATTGCCCACGGCCCTGTTCGATTCCCTACTTCAACCCCCACCAGGTACAACGGCCTTCCGTAACGCGAGCGAGGGCAACAACCGCCACTCCCTCAGCGGCCCTACCCCGCCTCGCCCTCGACGTAACCTTTCCCCAACTTCGAGCGGACTAATTTCTCCTGTTCACGCACGGCTGCATCCGTCGTGGAAAAAATCTTCGTCTGCGTCTGGCCCTTCGTGCCCACGCGACCGAAGCGCACCGTCAGGGTGCAATCGCTCACACTGCTCTCCCAAAACTTATCAGCCCCTTCCTCGTTGCACGTGAATCGCCGCACTGCACAGCTCACCGTAGGAATCGGCTTCGGCACACTCGCAATCACGGCCGGCTCGCTTGTTTCTTCCACCGCAATCGCCGCCGCTTCCGGCTCCGGATAAAGGCCCGTATCCCCTGCTTCATCGGCCTCTCCGCCCGCTTCCGGCTTCTCCCCTTCCAACGCCTGCTCAATCCGCCGGATCACGGCGTCTCGATCATGATGCCAGTCTTTCGTGAACACCGTCAGTGTCTTCCAGCCGAGCGCGCGCAATACGCCCGGTCTCAGCAAAAACCGCTCCATCAAATCCCGCTGCGCATAGTGCCCGTCATCATCGAGCATAAGCCCGAGCACATGATTCTCGTCGTCGCTGCGCCGCACGGCCAACGCCAGCCGGAACGTGGACTGCCCCACATTAGTCTCCACTAAATACCCGCGCGCGCGCAGCACCGCCGCAAGTTGCACCGCCAACGCATCGGGGCTCGCAACACCGTGCCGCGCCGGCCCGACCGGATTCGCCGACTGCAACACCCGCTGCGTCGTAACGCCGTCGCCCACGGAACACGCCGCCGAATACTCCAGGAAATTCCGCAAGCAGCACGCGCCGTCATTGTAATCGTTAGTAATGTCGAAATGCCGGATCGAACTGACCACCGCCATGTGCTGCCGCGCCCGCGAGAAAATCACGTTCAACCGTTTCTCGCCGCCGCGCTGATTGATCGGCCCGAAATTCATCAGCATCCGCCGGTTCCGATCATAGCCGTAACACACACTCAACAAAATGATATCGCGCTCATCACCTTGCACGTTCTCGAGATTCTTCACGAACAGTCCGCAAAATTGCCCCGCCTCTTCGCGCTCATACTCCGCAGCCAGCCGGTTGCTGAAATCCTTGTCGTCCGCCGTCAATCGCGTGAGCGCACTCTCGATTTCTCCCTGCTGCGCCTCTGAAAACGCCACGATCCCGATGCTCATCCCCGTTTCCCGGTTGAGCAACTCACGCGTCAGTTGCGCAATGTACTCCGCCTCCGCCGTATTGCAGCGTTGCTCGTAAACTGCCTCCTTCATCGCGTGAAAACTGACCGGTCGCGCGAGCAGCTCACCGACATTTCCTTGTCCGTCACCCGCCGCTTTAACGGCAATCTCCGCGCGCTGCGCCACCGTCAACTTACGATCGGGAATCGTCAGCAGCCGCCCTTCATAAAACGCGTGGTTGGAATAACTGATCAGCGCTTCCGACCGACTCCGGTAATGCCAGCCTAACATCGTCGACGGCAAATTCCTCGCCGACTGGGTCAGAAAACTGTCCGCATCGAGATCTTCCGCCACCGCGCCAGCCAACTCCAACTCGCCATCGAGCGGCTCCTCATCCGAGCGCGCCGCGGAAAAGAAATTCGTTGGCGGCAATTGCATCTCGTCACCGACCACAATCGCCTGAGGGGCGCGGAACACCGTCGGGATCGCCTCCTCCACCAGAATCTGACTGGCCTCATCGAAGATCACCAAGTCAAAGGCATCGCCCGCGAGCGGCAGCGTGTCCGACACACTCAGCGGACTCATCAGCCACACCGGTTTCAAATCGCGCAACACCACGCCGGTCTCATCATCTGCGAGGTCGCGAATCGACCGGTGCCGCATCGTCTTCGAAAATTCATGCTCCAGCTCGCGCCGTCCCGTGGCGTATAGCCGCTTCAGTTCCTTGTCCGCCGGTTCCAGCTGCGAACTCGCCATGGTGGAGACCTGCACCTTCCGCAAAAATTCCCGCCGCACGCGCTGGTGAATCCATTTCGCATTCAAGCCCAGCCACTCGCGATGCGCCGTCTCCAACCGCGCCACGCGCCGCCCGATCATCGCTCCGTCCGTCGCCTCCAGCGCACGGTTTTGCTGATAAACACCCGTGAGACTCTTCCGCGCCATCGCCGCTTCGAGTTGGCCATCCGACAACGGCAATTGCCGCAGCACCTCCTGCAACTCCGCCGGCAACCGCAACGCGTCCAACAACAGCGGCAACACATCGGGCAACCACACGAGGTCCTGCCGCAATTGTTTCAACTCATTCGCGAGTTCGCTCGTCTTGAAGTGGGCGTAATCCGCCACCGAAAGCTTCAAGCACTCGCGCAACCGCGCCATCGGGTGCACCAGCGCCTCCAGATTTTCGACCACATACGTCGCCTCGGAATTCTCCACGAGATAACTGTGCAGCGCGCGCGCCGCCGGCAGCAGCATCTCCACCGACGCCGGTAACGTCTCCAATAAAACCACGCCCGCGTCCGCATCCAATTCGCCGAACGCTTCCATCATGCGCACTTGCGTCTGCTCCCGCACTTCCGCCGCCGCGTGTTCGCTCTGCAACTGCGTGAGCACTTGCGACCACGCGGGCGCCACGGTGTGTTTTGACCAATCGTAACGCGCCTGCATGATCTTCCGCAGCCGCCAATACGTCGGGCCCAGCCAGCGCAACGCCGCTTTCTCCACCGCCAGCGCTTGCGCTAACGCCGCCGTGGTGTCCGCCGCCGGCAGCCGCTCTTTCCAACCGCCGTTGCCCGCCTGCTCCTTCTCGAATACTTTCTGCGCCGCGCGCCACTCGCGCACCGCCTTTAACACTTTCTTCGTCCGCGTGCCCTTGGCATTGAGCAGATCGAGCGCATCCGCCGCCGCGAGCGGAGCAACTTTGGCCGCGTACGCCACGACCGCCTCGATGTCGCTCAGCGTCTGCACCGCGAGTGTGTCACCGAGCGGCTCCAGCGCCGCCGTCACTTTGTTCAATAGAGTTTCGCTCTCTGCCACCGCCGACGTGATCACTGCGAGCGGATGCGATCCACTCAACGCCGCCTCCGTCAAATGGCGAAACGAATGCGCCGCGAGCGTGGTCACACCTCCGAGCCGTTTCAATCCGGCCGACAGCGCGCGCACGACTTCTGCATTCGGCTGCCACAGCCCGTACGATGGAATCCGCTCGAACGCGACCGGATCTAACTCGACCCGATGCGCATGCAGATCAACCAGCCGCCCGAGCAAGTCGTGCACAGTGAGACTGCACTCCGCCACCCTCGCCTCCAGACCATCGCTCCACCGCTGCAACGCCGCGAGTTCAAGCTCCATGCTTTGCAACAATTCCCCCCGGCGCGTCTCAATCTTTTCGTCAATCGGCTGATTGAGGAAATTATCGTAGGTCTGCTTCAGATTCAGAATGAAATCCCGCTTATCGGTTTGCGAATCGTGAATGAGACAGCACAGCTCATCGAGTCCCTGCCGCCCGAGGCGGTGAAACACCACGTCGATCGCCGCGCGCTTTTCGCACACGAACAACACGCGTTTCCCTCGGGCCACAAAATCTGCGATAAGATTCGTGATCGTCTGCGATTTCCCTGTGCCGGGCGGTCCTTGAATAATATAACTCTCCCCGGCCCGCGCCCGCGCCACCGCGAGGGATTGCGTGGGATCGCACTCGACCACCGGAAACTGTTCGCGCAACGGCAACGCCGTGATTGGCGCCTTGTCCCGTGGCCGCGGCTGCAACGAGAAAATCGATTCAAACGACGGACTGGCAATCGTGTCTTCCAGCAGCGCCGAGTAGTCCTGCACGAGCGACATCTTCCGGTAATTGAAATTCCCGAGCGTCTGGCTGCAAAGATCGAAATCCCACTGATAAGGATTCCCGGTGTCGCGCGGTTCGCGCACGGAATAAAGTCCCTTCTCTTTCTCGGAATGTCCCGGCACCGCTGGCGCCACCGGATCCGCCGATTCACCCGGCGCAACCATGTGCGGCTGACGCGGCACCGGCGCCTTCAGCACATTGCCAAACGGCGGACGCGCCGGCTTCACGCGGCCGAGAAAGAGCTGCAGACCCAGCGGACGAAAACGGTCGCGGTCGTAGCTGTAATCAAACGAGTCGAACCGACGCGCGCCGCGATTCGACAACCGCTGACGCCGCCGAAATTGATCTAGCCGCTGCTTCGCCCGCTCATGAATCAACTCGATCTGCGGCCGGTCCTGCTTCGTCAACGTCACTCCCGGTTCACTGGCGCGGATTTGTCCGACGAGCAATTCGTAGAACGTGTCGAGATTGGTTTCCGCGAGGTCCACAATCTCCGGCAAATTCAGCCCGTAGAGCTGTTTCAAGTGGTGCCGCAGCGCCGGATTCACCTCGGCCTCGCTGCTGAGCGGCTTGATCACGTAGGCATCGCGCACGCCTTTCTTGCGGACGAGTTCCACCGGCAACAAGAGCAGCGGAGAATGAATCCGCTCCTCCGGCGTCTCCTTCAAATTATGCCAGCGCAGAAAACAAATGACCAATCGCAGCTGAGCAAATCCGTACTCGTTGCGATCCCGTTTCTCGGTGGCGATGATCTGATCCAGCACGCCGGCGGCGTACGGCGCATCCTCGAAGCGCAGGTATTTCCCGAGCACAATCGAATCCCCTTTTGCAAACGCCTGCGCGATTTCCTCGTGCCAGAGGAACAGTTGCGTGACCTTGATGTTGCGGTGATCCAGCAGCAACGGCACCGACGCCAGCGTGAGGTTGAGCGTCTGGAGCGTGGGCTTAAAATGAATCAGGCGATTGCGTCGTGAAATTTCAAACAGTCGGTTCCGCAGATGCGTTAGAAAAATCTGACTGCGCCCGCTCGGCGCGCTCTCCCGGAAACCTTTCAGCCGCGTGTAATCCACCTCGTAGTCGGCCGCTTGATCGCGGTAGCGCCGCAGTCGCTGCACCACCACGTCCAGCGTCTGAACGCGTCGGTGTCGGTTCAGTTCCGTCATCTGCAGAATCATGCCCGCCAGCACCGGATGCAGCTGCGGGTTCAACGCAAAAAGATTGGCCCGGTTGCGCACGAACAGCGCGAGATCCTCGGGATCAGTCAAATCGAGTCCGCACGCGAGACTCGCGAGAATCATACCGGCGGAAAACACATCCGTCAGCTGATCGTGGTGACCACACCGATGCTCCCAACTCACGTAACCCGGCAAATAAACCAGCCGCGCCACTTCCTCGCCGGGTTGACCGATAGCGAGATCGTCCTCGGAGAAACGTCCCTCGTCGAGATCCGCGACGCGACGCTTCTCCCCGATAATCTCGAGCGCCGTCGCGCCGGGCTTCTGCAATTCATCGATACGGCTAAAGTTTTTCCGCGCAGACGAATTGTGCGCTGAATCCACGCGCAAACACGTCTCGTCGACCAAAATTCCACCCACGCCATCAAGCGGCGCCACGCGACCATTCTCGTGCAACCCGGAGATCTGCTCGAAAAGCGGCAGCACGGCCGCCAACACATCGTCCGTGCCGAAACCACCCGCATCGCAACCGCGGCGCAGGAAAACCAGAAACACTGCGGTTGCGTCACTCATGCCGTTTCCTCCGTCGGCTCGGCGTCGGCGTCCCTCTCTTTGGGCAATGCCTCGGCGCGCAGTTTCTGCACGTCACGCTTTTTCAGTTTGAGTTCTTTCACCGCGAGCGACTCCAAACGTGCGTCCCAACCGAATTCACCCGCCAAGCGGAACGCTTCCCGCAGCGGCTCAAGCTCCAGCTCCGGGTCCACCGAGCAAAAATCTAACAGCAGAAAACAAAAATAATCCCGGATCGAGAGGGCGGCGTCGTGCAGTTCGACCAGTGAATCCTTTTCCGCCGACACGTCCGCTTTGAATTCAAAGTCCGGGAAAAACATCCGCGCGTGTCCGCGCACCGGATCGGTGTGGAACCAGTCGGGTTGCAAATACGTGTGCAGCCAGGCGCGCGTAAGACGCGTGAGACGCTGTTGGCCGAGCAGATCGAGTTTATCGAGTGACGGAGCGCCCTCGATCATGCGGGCTACTTCGGGTTCGATTTTTTCGCGGTCATCGGCCCAGAGCATCGTCGCCCGCGCGCGGATGAAGGCTTCGGGATGACTCAGTTCCTCGGTGCGAACTTTGGATTTGGCGAAGACTTCCTCAGCTTGGCGCACGTAGCTGGCGGCGTCGACTTGCGCGAGGCTGGTTTGCATTTTGACCAGACCCGAGACCACGGCCGTGGGATTGCCCGTAACCTGCAACGCGCCGCGATCGGCATAGATTTCCGTGTAGAGCCGCATCAGGCGGGCGCTCTCGATGTGACTCGATTCCGCGCGAGGCTCATGAGCCATCGCCTGCATGATCCGATCCGTGATGAAGAAGCGCCGTTCGGATCCGCTCCACAAAACGAAGTGCGCCAGTTCGTGCCCCAACACGCCGCGCAATTCAGCCGGATCGAGCAACCGGAGGACATCGCCCTCGAACACAATATGGGCCTCGCCTGGGAGGAAGAAGAGCGCAGCGTTCAGTTCGCGATTGCGCTGGGATTGATAGAGCGTGACGGGAACCATCAGCCCCAATTTCGTCTTCGCCTCCTCCAACGCCACAAACAGTTCGGGATGAGCGGCCGCGTCGAGGCGATACGTCTGTTTCAACAGATCCAAGCGCAACGCATCCGCGTAATCCGTCTGAGCCTGAGTGGAATCAAACCAAGCCCACGTCTCGGGTTCCTCGATCTGAAGATAAAGCGCCAGCGCCTCCAAATAAGGCGGCGCCAGCAAAGTGGATTCCGAAAGGCCCATGAGAGTCGCGAAGGTTTGCCGCCAAAAACTCCTTGGTCAAAACAAACCACGACTCCATTCCCCTTCCCCCACCAAATAAATTCCACGTCAAAACCCCGGATCGCTCAACTTGTCTGGAACAAATCCCAGCCCCGCATTTTCCCAACACAAAGTGTAAAGGAGCCGGTTGCGGCAATCAGACACTTTTTATTTGGAGCGGAGTATAACTTGGCCATATAAATGTATCAGTTTTGCCAGCCACGATATTATTCATGTGCACCGCCAAGCAGTTTTTCAGCTGGGTTCTGTATGTATCTTTGATCGAATTATCCACCGAAAAAGTCACTAGCAGGCTGCTGAAAAACGCCTCTTTTTGAGCGGTGATGGATTTGGTCCGTTGATTTTTACGACTGGCGCGGACTTCCGCAGGGTTTTACCGCGCC
>JANYFP010000122.1 GCA_025362555.1 Verrucomicrobiota bacterium | reverse complement strand
CACCGGCCATCAAAAAAAGGCCGGGATAAAGAAACAGCCATCGCGGACTGAACAGGAGCATGAATCGCAAGTGACGCCACCCATCGCGCCACGGACGCAGGTGCGGAGGGCGGTCGCGACCGTCAGGTCGCAGCACCGTGGCAATCTCGGTCACGCGTAAGCCAAGCACGACGGATTTGATCACTAACTCAGAGGCGAATTCCATCCCGGTTGTCCGGAGATTCATTTGTCGATACGCCGCCACTGAAAAGCCGCGCAGGCCGCAGTGGAAATCGCCGATGTTGGTTTTGAAAAAGAGCCGGCCGATGAAGGTCAGGGTTGGATTACCGATGTAACGATTCTTCCACGGCATGGCGCCGGGTTGAACGCCGCCGAGGAACCGGTTGCCCATCACGAGATCGTAGCCAGCACGCAGTTCTGCGACGATCAGAGTCAGGTGGGAAAAATCGTAGCTGCCGTCCGCGTCACCCATGACGATATAGCGTCCGCGCGCCGCCGCGATGCCTCCCCGCAACGCGTGACCATAGCCTTTTTCGGCAACCGGAACGACGCGCGCGCCGAACTTTATCGCGAGGGCTTGCGAACCGTCCGTGCTGCCGTTGTCCGCAATGACGACTTCGCCGTTGATGCCGGCCGACTCCATCGCCTCCGTCGCTTCGCTGATGCAACCGGCGAGGGTGCGCACCTCGTTGAGGCAGGGCATTACGACGGTCAGTTCAAGAGTGGGTGAGTGGTCGGGCATGAGGCGAATCCGAGGCAGGTTAGGAGTCGGCGGCAAAATAACCAGTTAACAATGGCGGTGATCTTTGGTGGGGGCGGCGAAGGGTGAACGGAGCCTCGCGTTCCCGGCGCACGCTGGCAGGCAGGGACGCCTGTCGCTACGGCTGATCGGTTTCTCCATGGGCCGCCGCGCCCGTGAGTTTGGGCGAACGGATACCATTGCGCCTGCCGGACCAGGCCAGCAGGCCGGTCAGGCCAAGCAACGTCAGGAAAATCACGCCGAGGCTATTGTGACCAATGGTCGTGCGTTCCATCGCCCAATCGCGGCGCAGTCGGGTTGCTTTATTTCCGTCTTGGGCCGGTTGTGGGCCGGCGACGGCCACCCAGCCTTCCGCGTCGTCACGGCCATCGAAAATGACCAAACGGGCCAGCTGTCCCGCATAAGCCCGAACATCTGCGCTCCAGAAATCGATATCGGACGGGTTTGATTCCAGGCAATTGATCTCAGTGAGCGGTCGCCCGGTGCGATCCTCGATTTGCAGCCGCAGACTGTTGTGCTCACTGGCGGGAAATCCGGCGTAGGGCATCACGACCCACGGTGAATTGAGCGGGAACGGCGAACTTTGGGCGCGGCCTTTGAACGCGGGCCCGTCAATGTGCGTGCCATAAAAAGTGTTGCGGAAATTTTCCGGCCACAAGTCCGCTCCGCCTGTCAGGTTGTCCACCTGATAAGTCGTCGGCGTGGTGATTTGAAATCTTAAATCGGTCACCGCACCGGGTGGCGCGATCAATCTTCCCCAGCGCTTTTCCCCGCGAAATTCGAGCGGCATGGGCCAGAGGAGAACGCTGAGTCCGGCGGCGGCCGTCATCCCGGCCACCAGGCGAATGCTCCAGCGGTCCGCCGCGAGCTCAGGCGAAGCTTTGATTGCGGTGGTTTGTTCGGCGAGCGTGAAGGCGAAACCAAGCAAAAATAACAGGCTGCCGACGAGGAGGAACGTGGGGCCCAAATTTCGGACGTACAAGGCGGCGGCGCTGACAAAATCGCCGCGGGCGCGTGGTCCTGTGGGACGCACGCTCACCGGTAGGAGTTCGCTTAATCCGGGCTGGTCCAGGATCGAGCTTACGGCGGATGCATCGGGGTAGAGCATTTTGCGTGCGCCTTCACTTGAAAGCAGCGAAGCATCTCGGTTCGTCAGGTATTGTTTTACTGCGTCGTGCCGGAGTGCATTCCAAGCAGTGGCGTGGCTGTGAAAATATTCTGTGTGTGCGCGGGTGCTGACCCAGTTGAGGCCAATCGAAAATGTGGTCAGCCAGCCGAGCGCCAGCAGCGTGAGAATCGGGCGCCACGAACGCTGGCCGTGGAGCAGTCGCCACAGAGCGAAGGCGTTCGCCATCACGCCGAGGGAAAGGAGATCGCCGTAACGGGACGTGAAGCCGATGTAGCCGCCGGCGCGACTTAACGCGATGGCGGCGGCCTGAGCGACCGCCGCGAGGGCGAGGGCGAGGGCGATGCGATTGACGTTTTCTGCGTGAGCGTTGCGGCGCAATTGGAGCGCGAGCAGCAACGTGGGAAGATACATTAGAATGGCAATGCCCGGCCAAGACGAGGGCCACCCGAGCAGGAGCAGGAAAGCCGCGAGGAATTGTTGCGGGGAAAGGGCAGATTGAGCCAGGGCGCCGGCATGGGGTTGAACGGCCAGCGCGGCGAACACGAAGAGCATTCCGCTCAGCGCGAGAAGCGCCGGCACTAACCAACGCCCGCGCCCGGGCGCGGCAGTCCAATAAACGGTGAGTGCGACGGCGGCGGGCGCGGCCCACATGCTGCCGAAGGTGAACAGAGCGCCCAATCCAGCGGCTTGCGCGATCCACCATCGCGGTGTGTTCACGGCGTGTTCGAACGAACCGCGGACGTGCCAGATGACCATCAGGAGCGCGATCGGAACGAGGGATTGAAATCCCCACGTGGTGTTTTCCCAACCGTGGGGCAGGATGGCCAGTGCCACGGTGATCGCGGTCAGGATTAATGCCGGCAGCACCGGCAGGACACGGCGCAACCAACTGCTCCAGACGCCGGCGGCGAGACCGAAGAGCGCGGCGTTGATCGTGCATTGCAGAAGAGGATCCCAGCGACCAAGCCACGCGGCTTCGAACCACGCCAGCAAGCGGGTCCAGGCGGGAATATGTTCATGGTGCGGCTGGAAAAAATCCGTCCAGGTCAGTGTGCCTTTCAACCACGGCAGCAGGATCTGCTGGGCCTCGACGCGCCATTGGTCAAGGTGTGGCACATCACCGGTGTAGCGTTGGATTTCACCGCAGCGCGCCGCGAAGACCACGAGGGCCACGCTACCGGCCCAGAGCCAGCCAGCGGGTGAACTTTTGGGTGAGGCCACGAGTCCGCTGGTGGTTATTCGATCCTGACATTGGTCCATGTGCTCCAATCCCAACTTTGGTTGTCGTTGGGGCCATTTTTTGTTTCCAGATAAATTCGTCCACTTGTGAGCCCGGAGAGTTTCCCCGAGAAATCCTGCAGGCCTCGGTCCGCAGGATTATGGACGGGATCCAGGTAGCGTTGGAAAAGCACGGTCCGTTCTTTGCCGTTGGACCAGTAGATCAAGAACAAGGCACCATCGGTGTTGCCACCATCGGTGTAAGTCCCGTCCATCATGCCGAATTTTCCGGTGATCCAACGAGCGTCCTGGGGCAGTTCGAAAATCATTTGACTGGGAGCGTGCAGCACGGCCACCTCGCGTCCGTCGATTATCGCCTGCGAGACGGGAGTCAGCGACGTGTAGCTGATGGGGAAAGTTTGAAACATGTGCAGCTTCTGTTCGATCTCGCTCGCGAAGAAATGCCGGCCGGAACTTGGCGGAGTCAATGCGGAGAGTTCAACAGTGGCGCCGGACGCGAAGAATTTTAGCTGGTCGTCAGGGATGCTGAGGGTGATGGAGCGGATACGTTTGGCCACTTCCCCGTTGGCGAAGTGCATGTAATCGACCACGTCCTCGATCAGCGGATTGATCACAAAGCCGGTTCGTCCCTGCGGCAGCGGCATGAGGAAGTCCTGTTTTTCGCCCTGGATGGTTTCGAGGTGAAGGGTGACTTGGGGTGGCTTGTATAAAAAGCTGCGGATTTTTCCGAGCAGCGAGGAGGGGAGATCCACGGTGATCCACAAGGGCTCACCGCTCAAGTCGCCGAAGGCGAGCGGCTGATTGATGAGTAAATTTTGCGTGCGGAGGTGCCGGGGGGCGACACTCGCGGGATCAAACGCACCGGGCTTTAGCCGCCAAAGGCCAAAGCCTTTCTCGGTGCGAATGTATTCGTACCGGTATGCCAGCATCAGCAGGAGATGAGCATCGTCCATGGTTGGCAGACGGCGATCGATGGTCTCGATTTTGGACAGGACAAATCGCGGAGCGCGATCCGAGGCATAGTGATCGAAATTCAATTTATCCAAATACGGATTGAAAACGGAGTAACTTTGAATGACCGGGCGCGGTTGGTAGTTGAAGCGGTTCAGCACCGCGGTCCCGATTTCGAAGCCGACGACGTCGAGCGTCGACTGTCCGACAATTTCGCGCGTGGTGTAAAGATCGTTGGTGGTGCGCGCCGTGTTGAGGTTGTCGCGGTAGCGTTGACGGGTTTCGTCCCAGTGCATGACCGATCCGACGTTGCCCCAAACTTTCCCCTGCGTCGCGCCGAGCATGTTTTGCAGCATGCCGGGGATGACGTTTTCGAGGGCAAATAGACTCAGGAGCATGGCACCGAGGAAAACCCAGGAATGGGCGCGCCGGAACCGGAGCGGGTCATCGAGCAGCGCGGGATAGGCGGCGATCGGGAGCAGTGCGCAGTAGAAGAAGCCGATCATGTGGCCGTCGGCGCGCACGAAGCCGTGTTTCCAATTCAAATAGACAAACGCGCCGAGCAGCAGGGTGTTGACCGTGGCGCGCGGTTTGTCCGGATTGAGGCAGAAGTGCAGCACTGCGTAGCTGATCAGGAGCAGCAGAATCACCAGGCCTTTCCACAATGCTTCGATGGGGGCGGGAAAGCCCATCGACCAGAGCCAACCGTCGCTGATCTGCAACGAGCCGATGAAATACGCCGGTAGATTGCCCAGTTTTTGTCCGAGTAAAACCCAGCCGACGAGATACGCCGTGAGGAAGGCGAGGCCGAGGAAGCCGGCTTCCTTTCGGCGTTTCTTCCAGGCTCCGTAGCTGCACGCGAGCGTCATGATGAAAGTGGCCAGGAGAAAATTTGTGAATTTTATCTGGCTGTAAAATGACAGTGCGCCGGCGATCAGGAGCGTGCTGTATTTCCAGGGCTCGGCACCACGGCGCAGGAGTTCGAAGCCGAGCAGAGTGATAATGAGCATGTGCAGCGCGTCTTCGTACGAAATCCCGAACACCAAAAAGAAGATCAGGAACAGCAGGCGCGACCTTCCACTCAGCCGGCTCGCCTGGTAGGTGATTGTCACTGCGGTGATGATCGCCAGAATCAACTGGCCGGAAATCAGGGGCCACCAATGCACGCCCGCGTAGGTCTTACCCATCAGGAAGCCGAGCGGGCCGTAGTTAAAGACCACCTCGCGTCCAAATTGCAGGCCATGCTCATGGTAGTAGCTGAGCGCCATTCGCCACGAAGGATCGAGATCCGTCGCGGGCATCATCGGAAACGAGAAGGTCCCAATGGTCGTGAGAATGATCAGTGCACTCCAACCGAGGATGCGCGCAACGCGGGCGGAAAGAAGGGGGAGTGGAATCTCAGGAGCCATGGATTTTGAAGGGGAAAGAGAGGGATTTGCTTCGCTTGGCCTAATCGGCGCGATGGTTTAATGCCATGATTTCCGCCTGGCGGCTCACCGGGAAATATAAATGTCCGTCCAACCGGTCCAGTCCCAGCCGATGTCGTTGTAGGGACCGGGGTGAACTTCCAGGAACAACAGGCCGCCGGATAATCCCTTTAAATCGACGGAGAATGAGTGCAACCCGCGGTCGGCGGTGACTTCAAGCGGATTGAGGAATTGCTGAAACAGATCCTTTCGTTCGGAACCGTTGGACCAATACACGATAAAGCGAGCTCCGTTGGTCTTGCCGCCGTTGGTGTAGGTCGCCGCCATCAACCCGAAACTTCCGCTGATCGTCTTCGCACCATCGGGCATAGTGAAGGTCATCAAGCTCGGCGCGTGCATGATGGCGACGTCGCGGTTGTCAATTTTCGCGGCGGAGAATCCCGTTTGGGATTCAAACGCAATTGGCGGGGTCCGGAACATGCTGAACATTTTATCCATGCCCTTCGGGAAATAGTTTTCTCCCGTGGAGGCCAAAGGAGGGAGGGCGGAGAGTTCGATGCTGGCCGTGGAGGCGAAATATTTGGTGTCGTCGTCAGCGATTTTCAGCGTCAATGAACTGGCCCAGCGATAGGGTTTGGCGCTGGCGTAGTACATGTAATCCACCGTGTCATTAATGATGGGGGAGAGGATGAAACCATTGCGGCCCATCGGCAGCGGCATCAGATAATCCCGG
>JANYFP010000419.1 GCA_025362555.1 Verrucomicrobiota bacterium | reverse complement strand
CTTCTCGTTAGAAATTATTAAACATCAACTAAGTCCGCGTGAATTAAGCGACTTAGCTTCGAGGCGCTGAAGGGTTCGAATCCCTCCCTCTCCGCCATGGCCCGAAAGCAATGGCGAGTCTGCGAAGCTGGTTGGTGCGTGGCGTTTTCTTTGGTCGAACCTGTCGGGTTGGGAGTACCTGCGCGAGAGGCTCGGGCTGACTGCCGTGGGCGACTGCGACCCAGGTTTAGGTGGAAAATTTCCACCAGCCTCAGTGTCCGTGACTTGGATTTGAGACTATCGTTTGCGTAACCAAGCCACCTTAACGGGATTTCTGAAAAACAGCGGCCTTGGTGGCGAAGGGTGGCCGCCTTTTTCCTAAAGGCGGCCCGATATCGGCCGATTGAGTAGGCATTGTCTAAAGACATCTGCCTATGAATAATGTCACCCGCCCCCGCTCCGTCGCTCGTCATTCGGGCTTCAGTCTTGTAGAGATGATTGGTGTGCTCGCGATTATTGCCATCCTCGCGGTGGTGATCGTCCCGAAAGTGTTTTCCACGATTGCCTCGTCCCGTGTGACCAGCGCCGTGGGATCCACCACTTCAATGAAAACTGCCGTCACTGATTTTGCCGGCAAATATGGCACTCTTCCTCTTACCGTCGCGGCTTCCCGCATTGACGATTTGCTGGTTACCGCCGGTCTGCTTGACACGCGCTATCTGGTGAAAATCGGCACGCAACCCGGCGCGGCCGCTCTCGCGGGCGCTACCTGGAGCAACGCGACCGGCACGTGGGTCGCCACGGGTGGCGTCAGTCAAGCCACTCAGTCCCGCATCATTTGCCTGACGTCTGTCCCCGCTGCGGTACCCGGTGCCGCTGGCACGAATTACATGCTTGATGGTGTGACCGCGCTCCCAGCCGCCGCCCGCGTTGTTTCCGCCGTAATTACAGGCGTGACCCTCAATGATGCCCGCGAACTCAGTCTTAAGATCGACGGGGATACGATGACTCAACCGATCGGCTCAGCTCTGGCTGATACTGCGGGCAAAGTTGCGTACGCCGCGCCTGCTGCGGCCGGCACGACCACCGTTTATATTTATTTGGTGCATCAATAAAACCGCCCGCAGCACCCAAGATATTTTCCGTTTCCAAGCGGGCTGCGGGTCAAAGCCTGCGCCCGCCTTTTTATGCCTACTGCGATTCCTCCCGCTGCTCCGAAGCGCCTTGGCGACCGACTCCTCGCGGCCGGACTGATCAGCAGTCATCAGCTTGAACTCGCCCTCCGTGAGCAAAAGCGCACCGGCAAACTCATCGGCGCGGTATTGCAGCAACTCGGGTTTGCCAACGAGCAGGACATCGCCTCGTTTCTGGCGCAGGATGCGCAGACCCCGACGGTGGATGTGTCGACGCTTGAGATTGCCCCCGACGTGATCGGATTGGTGCCTTACGATTTTTGCAAAGAAGCCGGGCTCATTCCCTGCCGGCGGACGGAAGATACCCTGACCCTGGTCATGGCGGATCCGTTTAATGTGATGGCCATTGACCGGATTGAGCAAACGACCCGGCTGAGGGTCGAGGTGCTCAACGCACCGCGGCCGGATATTTTGGATAAACTTTCCACGGTCAACGACCGCGAGGGTTCGATCGATCAGACGATTGACGAATTGATGAAGATTGGTGACCGCCGGACCGGCGACGACACCACTGCGCCCATGATGCGCGCCATCGAGCAGATCGTCGGTGCGGCCGTGCGGAAGTCGGCCAGCGACATTCATTTTGAACCTGATGAAAAATCTCTGCGTATCCGCATGCGGATCGACGGAGTGCTGCAGGCATTCATGCTGGTCCCGAAGGATCTCCAGGAACCCTTCACCGCGCGCGTCAAGGTCATGGCCAATCTCGATGTGTCCGAGACCCGCCTGCCGCAAGACGGACGCTTCAGTTTTACGCTCGGCCGGCTCGAATTGAATTTGCGCGTTTCCTGTCTGCCCACCAATTACGGCGAGAGCGTCGTGATGCGTATCCTTGACGGCAGTAACTTGCTGCTGGATGTCCAGTCACTCGGATTGCGCAAGGCAGACGAAGTTAGCTTGGCCAGTGCCGTGTGCCGTCCTCATGGCATCGTTTTGGTCACCGGTCCGACCGGCAGCGGCAAGACGACGACCCTTTACACCGCGTTAAACAGCGTCAACCGGCTCGAACGCGCGGTTTTCACTTTGGAGGATCCGATTGAATATCGGTTGCCTCACATCCGGCAGACGCAGGTCTCCGAAAAAATCGGCCTCAGTTTCAGCACCGGTCTGCGCACTTTGCTCCGCCAGGATCCGGACGTTCTTCTCGTGGGAGAAACCCGGGATAAGGAAACCGCCCAGCTGATGGTCCGCGCGGCGCTTACCGGACATTTGGTTTTCAGCTCCCTGCACACCAACGATTCCTTCAGTGCGATTCCGCGCTTGATTGATCTGGGGGTGGAACCTTTTTTGCTTCCCGCCACGCTGCATGTAGTGGTAGCTCAACGGTTAGTTAGACGACTCTGCAAGGCGTGCAAAGAACCGGTGACGGATCCGGCGGCCCACTTGCGATCGTTCAACTTGTCCGCCCCGGCGGATGTCGAGCCGGCATTTTGGAAGCCGCGCGGTTGCCAGCTGTGCCGCAACAAAGGCTATAAGGGGCGGGTGGCGATTTTTGAGATGCTGGTGATCGACGACGATTACACCGCCGTGCTGCACGATGGGAACGTGGAAAAACTCAAGGCACTCGCCCGGGAAAAGAAGATGCCGCTGCTGTTTGATGACGGTCTGCGTCGCGCCTTTGCCGGCGACACTTCCCTCGAGGAGGTTTTCCGGGTGGCTTTCGCCCACTGACCATGAGCATGTTTCAATACCGCGCGTACGACGCCGCCGGCAAGACCGTGACCGGTTCGCTGGAAGCTGACAATATTACGGCGGTGGAGACGCGGCTGAAAAATGCGGGGATCTGGCTGTTGGATGCCAAGGAGGGGATTGCTTTGTCGCACGTCCGGGGCAGCCGACTCACGGTGAAACGTCACGAGCTGATCAATTATTTTGTCCAGATGTCTCTGCTGCTGCGCGCAGGAATCACCATGCCCAATGCCTTGGGGCGGCTGGCGGATGATTTCAAGGACACCAAGTTCGGCCAGGTCTTGGCGACCTTGCGGGAGAAAGTTGTCACGGGCGTTCCGTTGCACCAGGCCATGGCGGAATTTCCCAAAATATTTTCGTTCGAAGTCACGGCCATTGTGCAAGCCGGCGAAGTCAGCGGCAAGATGCCGGAGGTTTTCGAAAGTCTCAGCGGCTACTTCGAATGGATCGACCAGTTGGTGGGCGACGTCCGCCAAGCGCTCATCTATCCGTTGATGGTGATTGGCGCGTCCATGGGGCTGGTTTTGATGCTGTTCACTTTTGTTGTGCCGAAATTCGTCGGCCTGCTTACTGATCTAAATCTGAAAGTTCCTCTGCTGACGAAGGTGGTGATGGCCATCAGCAACGGATTGATTCACGGCTGGCCGCTGGTGGTGGCGGTGGTGGTCGGCATTCCGATGCTCCTGAAAATTGCGCTGCGCTCGAAGTCCTTCGGCTTCGCGTTCGACCGGGCCAAGATGAATCTGCCGATCTTCGGTTCGTTGATCGGGATGTTCGCGCTGTCGCGCTTCACTCACAATCTCGCGATGCTTTACAAGGCGGGTATCCCCCTGCTGCGGGGCATTGAGATCTGCCGGAATCTGGTCGGCAATCGGGCCATCGAAAAATCTCTGGATGAGGTCCGCCAAGGTGTCTTGGAAGGCACGCCGCTGAGCAAATGTCTTTCGGCGCACGCCGTTTTTCCGCAGACGCTCGTCACGATGATCTCCACCGGTGAGACCTCGGGCACGTTGGATTTCGCGCTGCAAAGTATTTCTGATTATTATAACAAGATCATTCCGCGGCGGATCAAAATCGTTTTCGCGATCTTTGATCCCGTGATGATGATCACGCTTATATCCGTGGTCGGGATCGTGGCGCTGTCGGTCATTTTGCCTATCCTTCAACTCTGGGACGCCAAATGATTAACCTGAACGCCCCTTCCTTCCGTCGGCCGGCCGGCTTCACTTTGGTGGAGATGATTGGAGTCTTGGCGATCTTGACGATTTTGGCCGGCATCATCACGCCGAATGTTTTGCATACGATTGAGCGCGCCGCAGTTCGGGCAGAGAGCGATAACCTTCACGTGCTCGGCGGAGAAATCGCGCTTTACCTGCGGGATAACGCCATCATGCCCACCACGGCGGTGCCACCGAGTTTGCCGAACTGGACGAGCCAGCTGGCAACCTATTCCGCGCTCAGTGCGGCCGACATTCTGACGAACAAACGCCAGATGACGCGGCTGTATGTGCCGGATCCGGTCGCGGCGAATCAGCGCGCGATGCTGTTGTCCTCCATGCGCACCGGCGTGGCGCTGCCCGCTGCAGCGACAATCTCGGCAAATTTTCAGACGATTTGGAATACCGCCGATGGGAAGGTTCCAGTTGCAGCAGGGTGGGGCGCGTGGGGCGCAGGTCCGGCGCCAGCTCTGGATAATATCGAATACCTCGTGATCGAGCGGGTGAACCTCAGCTCGGTTTACCGCACGGATTTGCAGCCCTTGACGATTACGCTGAACAACAAGACCCCGATTGCGGCGGCCCCGCCGGCGCCGGCGGTACCCGCGACGAATGCCAGTTACGTCATAACCTTGGCAAACGGGACAGTGCAGGCCCGGCAGCCGGTGAACGCGACGGTGAGTGTGGTGCTGAGCTTGATGCATCCGAAAGACCGGATCGATCTATACCGCGTCCTTGTCGGTGGTTCGCCAGACTCCAGTTATGTGCTCAGCACGAACAGCAAGACTTTCGATTTTAACGGTACCAACTGGATCCCCCAATGACGCCCGCGACTGATGCTCCAATTACCCCGGTGGTCGCTGCTTCTGCGTCCAGACCTCCGGTCCGTCGTCCTTCAGGTGGCGACAATGGCGATGTTCTCGGCATCGGCTGGCTGCATGGTTCGTTGCATCTGGCAGTATTCCGCCGTCAGAAGATGGTGGGTAATTGGTCGGCGCCCTTGCCGGTCAAAACGACGGAGGAAATGGGGCCGGCGTTGGATGAGGCGTTGGTGGAACTAAAATTTGGCGGCACGGAGGCATTTTTGCTTTTGGAGAATGATCAGTTTGTGCACCAGATCGAGGCCACTCCGCCGTTCTCGGATTCGGTGGCGCAGAATTATTTGTATGGCCGGGTTCAACGCCACGAGAAGGAAAATATGCCCGTCCTGTGGGTCAGTCAGCCCGCCGCCGGATTGAAGAAGGAGCGTTCCTTCATTCTGCACATGCTGCCGAAAAGTTTTTATGAGGGACTAAACCGCCTGCTACTGGAGCGCAGACTGGACCTGACGAGAATTTTGCCGCTGGTCGTGCCGGTCCGTCGTGAACTGGACCGATTTCCGATTGCCAAAGGCCGGCCGGTTCTCGTCGCGGTTGAAGCGGGCGGGGCCACGGTGGTGATGGTGGCGAAAATCGGAGAAGAGCTATTATTTGCCCGTACCATCCTCGCCACTTGGAGTGCTGATCCGGGCCGGATCGGTGTGGAAATAAATCGCTCGCTGCTGTATGCGAATCAGCAATTCAATCTTTCAGTGGAACGCGTGTGGCTGTTGGGGCAGGACAATCACGCCACGGCCCAAGTGAATGCCAAGTGCGGCGCGGGCCGTCAGATCACCGTATTGCCCACGTCTCCGGTGGAATGGTTGCAATCGGCCGCAAAACTTCCGCCCCGGCAGGCGATCAATTTGGTGGCGGGTCACCTGAAGCGCAAAAGCCAGCTACACTCGATTCGTCGCGTCCTGCTCATCACCAGCTGGGTGGCACTTGCGTTCGTGACGGTTGATGCTTGGACCAGCGCACAGTCTTGGCGCGGGGAGCAACGGCAGTACGCGGAACTGGAGGCGAACGAGTCAAAGATGAGTGCCGAACGCGAAAGACTGCTGGAACGCAATCAAGCCGTTGAACGCGAGCGGGCGTTTGTGCAGCGGGTGGAGGAGGGACGATTGCCCCCGGTGCCGGGAAAATTTGCCGCCTATGTTGCCAGCGTTCTGCCGGAGCAGATGCGGTTGAGCGAACTTACCGTAAAATGGGAAGAGACGGTCGGCTGGACCTTCCGGCTCGAAGGCGTGGTCGAAGCGGATGAAGACACTTCGCGCGAAATTGTCGCGGCTCTGCAGCGGGATCTCGCGAAGAGTCCGCTGCGGGTGCGCTCGAATGAAGCGGCTCGCGCGGTGACCACGTCTTCGCGGAATGCGAATACTCCCGTGCCCACTGTGCAGCGGTTCAGTGTCGAAGGAGGCATGCTTGAAAACTAAATTGATTAATTTCGGCCAGGATTGTTGGCAAATGCTCACGGAGGTTCCCGGATGGCCCGACGCTCCCAAGCAAGTTCGTCTGCGGCGGGCCCTGCCCATCCTTATTCCCTGCGCGGCGATTTTGTTGCTCCTGGCGTGGAATGAGATTGTGCGTGATCCACATATCAAGGGCGAGCGAGCGACTCATCAGGTTTTGCTGGCACAGGAAAGAGAAATTGATGCACTGCGCCTTGGCGTCTCTGAACAACAGGCCGGTGAATTGGCTGCGCGGGCGGCGCAAATCGAGCGCCAATTGCTGAAGGGGCCGCAGGAACTGGCGCCGATTCTTGAAGTGTTTAAGAAACAGGCGGCGGAGCGGCATTGGGAGGGAAGTTTTCTAGCTTCCGATCTTTCGACTGGATCGCCTACTCCCAACGCGGAGATAATTTTCATTCCCGCCCGGGCCAAACTGACCGCTTCCAGCAGCACCCCCGATGCTTTTTCGGGCTTAATTGCGCTCCTTGACCAAGTTTCATCAGCGGAGAAGCGAATCGACCTTACCCGTTTGGGGATTCGTGCCGATGAACAAGGACGGTACACCGCTGAACTCAATCTTCGGTTGGTCTCCCGCAGTCCCAATGAGAAAACTCCTTAATAAACCGTGGTTCGTCATTGTCGTGGCCGTTGGCGCCCTGGCGCTGGTGGCCCATGTGATATTTTCCAATGGGCAAAAATTCGGCTTGCCGTCGTTTGGTGCTGCGCCGGCTGAAGTTGTGGCCAGCGAAGATTCTCCGAACGCCCAGGTGAATTCATCGGTCGCGGCCAGCGTGGCAAATATGCGCATCCCGGGTCCCTTCCGCGATCCTTTCGCGGTTCAGGTCAAAGAGGAAGCGGTTGAAAAGAAAGTTGAAGCGGACGTCATTGAAACGGTGCACCTCTCCGCCATCTGGACCCAAAACGGTCAGACCTTGGTGTTGATTAATGAGCAAATTTTTCAGGACGGCGATGAAATCGGCCGGCTTAAAATTGAATCCGCCACTCAGGACGGGGTGTGGCTCACCCATTGGAAAGGCCGGAATTTTATTTCGATCGGAGGCAACTTCACCCTGAACACCCCGGCGGGTAAATTTTCTTCCTCCGCCCACGCCCTTTGAAAGCAATGAAACTCCGAATCACAATTCGCGCTGGGTTAATCCTTCATGTCCTGCTGGCGTTTGCCGCAGTGGCCACGGCGCAGGAATCGTCACTGCCCGCGGCAACTCCCGGCGGCGTTCCCGGTATGCCCAAGGTTGTTCCTTCCACCTTGTTCAGTTTTAGCGCCGTCGAAGTTCCGGTAAAGCAGGCCCTCGCTCTTTTTGCCCGCGCGAATCATCTCAATATTGTACCTGACCTCGACGTCGAGGGGATGGTTACCGTGGAGTTCCGCGATCTCCCGCTCGATCTCGCGATGAGCGCATTGCTTGAGGCGAACGGTTATTATTTTGTCCAGGACGGTCCGCTCTTGCGCGTGCGCAATCGCGAGACCCGGCTCTTTCAAATCGACTACATTCACGTCACGCGATCCGGCCAGGGCTCCAACGCGGTCCAGATCAGTTCGGGCGGCAGTTCCAGCAGCTCGGGCAGTTCGAGCGGCGGAAGCAGCGGCAGTTCCGGTGGTGGCGGCAACGAGGGTTCGACCATGACCGTCACCAACACCTCGACGATCAATTTTTGGGGCGATCTCGGTGACCAACTAAAATCCATGGTATCGACGACGGGCAGTTATACGGTTAACAGTTTGGCCGGCACCGTGCTGGTGCGGGACAGTCATCGCAATGTTGAGATGATTGGCCAGTTTATCGCCAACGTCACCGCCAGTGTGGTCCGGCAGGTTGATCTTGAAGTGGAAATCTACGAGGTGGCTCTTAATGATTCACTGCAGCTCGGCATTAACTGGTCGTACCTGGCCGATTCACTCGACACTTCTTTCAATACGATACCGGGACAACTTGGTCTGGCCGGCGCCGGCGGACTCATTGTGCAAGCCCCCGTCTATGGTCCGGCGCCCGGTGAACCGGGAATCCGAATTGGACACCAACGCGGCAATCTCTCCGCCGTCCTCGACGCACTTAAACAGCAAGGCAATCTCAAGGTCGTTTCAACTCCGCGACTGCGGACGCTTAATAATCAACCCGCCGTGGTCCGCGTCGGCCAGGATTTGCCGATTTTCATTCGCCAAGTGACGACTGCCCCGGGTTCCCCGCCCGTAACCACCGTCACGGAATCCGTGCAGACAGTTACCGTTGGCACCGTTCTTTCAATCACACCGCAGATTTCCAGCGACGGATTGATCACGCTGGATCTGACGCCGGCAGTGAGCCGCCTCGTGCGCATCGCCACTTCTGCCACGGGCGATACCAACGCACCGGTGATCGATATTCGTCAGGCCTCTTCGATCGTCCGCGTGCGCGATGGCGCGACCATTGTCATGGGCGGCTTAGTGCAGGACAGTTCTTCCACCACACATCGCAAAATTCCGATACTGGGTGATATTCCCTTTTTGGGAAAAGCGTTTTCCGGTGAATATAAAACGGCGGAACGCACCGAGTTGGTTTTCTTTTTGACCCCGCGAATTATCAAGGACGTGGCGACTGAGCCGACCGCCAAAGTCGCGCAAGTGACTCGCTGAAAGATCTGTTCGCCGTGGCAATGATCCATCAAGTTTACAAGGTGCTGCTCGTCGAGGACGTGCCGCTGATCGCGAAGATCACGGAACAGATGCTCAAGAAGTCCCCGATTCATGCCTATGTCTCGACGCACACGATGACTTTGGCCGCATCCGTGGCGGCGCTTAAATCCGATAATTTCGATGTGATTTTGCTCGATCTGAATTTGCCGGACAGCAGCGATCTCGCGACGCTGACGAGCATCGTGGCCGTCGCACCGGAAGTGCCCATCGTGGTGCTGACGGCGACCAACAGCGACGAAATCGGTTTGCGTGCCGTGCAAATGAGCGCGCAGGATTTTTTACTGAAAGGGGATTTTAATTACGTCACCCTGGATCGCGCGATTATCTATGCGATCGAACGCCATCGTTTGCAGCGCACGATTCGTCAGCTCGCCGTGTTGGATGAATTGACGGGGCTCTACAATCGTCGCGGTTTCAACACGCTTTATCCGGATGTGATGCAACGCGTCAAACGCAGTGACTCGCGCGGCTATCTCTGCTTTTTCGATCTCGATCGTTTCAAGCAGATCAATGACGAACTCGGTCACGCGAGAGGCGACGATGCGCTCAAGGAATTCGCGGCCACGCTGGGCAATGTTTTCCGCAAGGACGCTTTACTGGTCCGCCTCGGGGGCGATGAATTTGTGGCCATGGGAGTCGAACAACAAAATGGTCAGATCGATACTACGCTGCTCGCGTTAGCCAATGTCCTCGCCGATCGCAATTCGTCCGGCAAATCCGGCTTCACGCTCGCGGCCAGTGTCGGCGTCATTCATTTTGACAAAACCGGACCGGACTCATTGGAAGAACTCACCGCGTTAGCCGATGCGGAGTTGTACAAGAACAAGGAGCTGCGCCGTGCGGCGCGAAAGCAAGCCGGTGGCCAACTCGAACCCCACTAGGAGCGGCGATGAAACGAACCGCCGCCAATGATCCCGGAGTGGAAATTGCCGTGCGCCTTCGCCTGGCTTGTGAAGCGCATGATCCGACGATTGGCGTGCACCTCGACCGCGTGAGGCGTTACGCTGATGTGCTCGGACGGCTCGCCGGCCTTTCCGAAATAAGACTCGCTGAATTGCATTATGCGACACCCCTCCATGACCTTGGTAAAATTGGCATGCCTCTGGAGTTGTTGAATAAACCGGGCGGTCTCACTTCGTCGGAAATGGAAGTGATCAAACAGCATACGATTATTGGCCACCGCATTCTCGAGGGCAGTCACTGGCCGGTGATTCGCTGTGCCGCCCAAATCGCGCTTTCCCATCACGAATGCTGGAATGGCAGCGGATATCCTCACGGATTGAGTGGACTTCAGATTCCCTCTGATGCGCGCATTGTCGCGATCGCCGACGTGTACGATGCGCTCCTTTCACCCCGGGCCTATAAGCCTGCGTGGGATGACGACCGCGTGATTACTGAAATGCAGAAGATGCGGGCAGTCCGGTTTGATCCGGATTTTTTTGATCTCTTCGCCTCCAACTTACCTCGGATGATGGCGGCCGCTGAACTCAGCTTGCAGCCACAACTTTCCGAACCAAGTTCCAACGCCTGAATCGTGGAGTGCCGGCTGGTCCTGTTTGTTTAGCTAGAATTCTGCGCCATCAGGGATGCGACGCGGGATGTAAATACTGCGGAAATAAACGTGACTGATCTCGCATCCGATCGGGCGATGGCTTGAGCCGCAGCGGGACTTAGTTGCACATAAGGAAAAATAACCAGTGCGTCTGGGGTGAATCCGTTGTTCCGTGCAAATCACGGCTTCGCGGAAATATTTCTTCGAACTTAAAATCGTTGAAGTGGTCGGAATGGGAAATCCTCATCATGAATTTTCCCTTTCAAGTTTCATCGGCGGCGACGGTTTCAGTGGCGGAAATCACACGTCTTATTAGGAGAATATGTCTGCTGCGTGAGCAGAATAATATGCTGGCGGCGGAACAACTTGAGCAAAACGAATTTGCTGCGGCGTTGCGCGACCTGTTGCTGGTGCACGGTCCGGAACTTCTCTCGGAGAGTGAGTTGTTGGAAATATTCCGCACTGAGGAAAAGCGAGTGGCGGATGCGGCGGTGCTGGCCGAACTCATCGTGCCGCAACTGGTCCGCGCACTTTCCACGGCCCCGCTGTCGTTATCACCAGCCCGGCCCGGTGCCGCTGCCTCGAGCGCCCGGGACACGTCGATTCCATTTTCGCGGACCGCAGCGGCTGGGACTTCCCCCATGATCGCCGATCTGCTTGATGCGATGCTGGCCTCTGAGCGTCCTGCCAGCCGGCCCTGATATTTTACGTCCGTCCGTCTCTAAACTATTTATTAATTATGATTACCACGACTACTGAAAAGAAGATTACGACTGGTTTTGAACGGCCACCGACTGCGGACCGGCTAGACGACTCCAACGCGGTTGCGCGCAAGCTGACGGATCGCAAACGGATCTTGGTTGGCTTTGATTTGGGCACCAATGCTTCGTGTGTGCTGGCCGGCTCGGCGGATGCCAAGGATCTCGCGGTCAGCAAAATTATTCCCACCGTGGTGGGTTACGCGCGCGAGGGTTTGGTTGATGGGATCATCGCAAACAACGCCACCACGTTGATCGGCGAGGACGCGCTCAATCACCGCTTGCAGCTCAAGATGATCGCGCCCCTCGCTGACGGTATCATCGCGGACGCCAGTGCCGCGAAGGATTTCATCAAGCGGGTGCGCGCGGTCATTGATCCAACCGGATTGGCGGAAATTCGCGCGGTCGTGGGAGTTCCAGCCAACGCGGCGGATCCGGCGCGCGAGGATATTCGGGTTTGCGCGGCCGGAGTTTTCGATCGGGTGCTGCTTATCCCTGAGCCTTTTCTTGCGGCGTTGGGGTTCCGCGATGACGCCCGTCTCGGGCAGCCTGCCTATGTTGATCCGGTCACGAACTCGCTCTTTATCGATATCGGCGGTGGCACGAGTGATCTGTGCCTGATCCAAGGATTTTTCCCGAGCGCGGACGATCAGATCAGTCTGCCTTTTGCGGGGGACGCAATCGATAAGCTGATTGAAGATGAATTGCGGCGGACTTATCCGAATAACGGTTTGTCGCGTTCGACGATTCGTCAGATCAAGGAGCAGCATTCGTATGTCGGCCCGATTCGGAAACCGATCGACGTGAAAGTACTGATTGGTGGCAAGAGCCACACGTTGGATTTGGGTGAAGTGATCGGCCGGGCGTGCAATCAGTTGTTGGATAAAATTTATCCGGCGCTCACGACGCTGATTGCCCGCGCGTCTTCCGAATCAGTGGCGCAACTGCTGCAAAATATCGTGGTCACGGGCGGTGGCAGTTGCATTCGCGGCTTTGATACGGTGCTGCAGCAACGGCTCACGGCGGATGGATTTGAAGGACCAAAAGTCCGCCTCGCCGGGCAGGATTACAAGCGCTTTGTGGCGGTCGGTGCGCTTAAAGCGGCGCGGTCTGCCCGCGAAGATCAGTGGCAGCATCTGCTTTCGTAATGATTCGCTGAAAGTTTTTAGGTGTGCAGCGCCTCCGATGAAACTCGGAGGCGCTTTTTTTGCGGCCGGTAGCTTCGTTGAACCCCTTCTCGCTCCGTACAAGAGTAACCTATTAGGTTACTCTTGTACGGAAGGTAATGGGGACGTGCGCCAGTGTCCGACGTGAAAACCCGGGCGTTCCGCCTTCAGCCTTGAGACTTGCTCTGGGCACAAAAAAGCCGGCGGGATAAACCGCCGGCTTTTGAAATGCAGAACTTTAAATGGCTCAGACTGTTTCCAGCAGCTTGTAGAGTCGCGCGACCATTTGCGTGGCGTCTTCGAGCATGCCGGCGGAGATGAGCGCGTTGTCGAGGATTTGCTCCGCGACCAACTTCGCTTTTTCCGGGGCGAGGGCGTGCGTCTCGAAGAGCCGCTTCATCACCGCCGAACGCGGATTGATTTCGAGATTCACTTTCTGCGGCATGTCCGCGCCGTCTTTGTTCATCGCTTTCATCATGCGGCGCATGTGAGCGGACATGAATTTGTCGGCGTTAATTGCAAGGGCCGGCGAATCCACGAGACGGTCGCTGGCTTTGACTTCCGCGACGCGGTCACCGAGCGATTCCTTGAGCCAGGTCGTCAGGGTTTTGGTGTCATCTTCGCTGAGGGCCCCTTCGGCTTTTGGAATGTCCGTGAGCTTCACGTCGGCGTGATCCGCGGCGACGAGCTTCTTGCCGTCGAACTCGCGGACATTGTTCATCACGTATTCATCGACGGGCTCGTAACAGAGGAGGACTTCGAGATTACGGGCCTTGAAGGCTTCGAGGTATGGACCGCTCTCGAGCGCGGCCCGGTTGGCTCCGACGAGGTAATAGATTTCTTTCTGCTCCGAACTCATGCGGGTCACGTAGTCGGGCAGCGAGGTGGACTTGGTTTTGTCGGTCAGCGTCGATTCGAAGCGGAGCAATTTCATCAACTGATCCTTGTGCGTGAAATCGAGGGCTGCGCCTTCCTTCAGGAAGATACCAAACTGCGCGTAGAATTTCGCGAAGGATTCCGGGCGCTGGGTCGCTTCTTCGTCGATGAACTTCAGAAATCGTTTCGTGATTACCTTGTTCAGTTTCTCGATGAGCGCTTTGTCCTGCATGGTCTCGCGCGAGATGTTGAGTGGGAGATCCTCGCTATCGACGACACCCTTAAGGAAACGCAACCACTCGGGCAGCAAATCTTTTGGGGCGGCATCGATCAGGACTTTGCGGCAATAAAGGGAAACCGCGGGTTCGAGGCGCGAGAGGCCCATCTTCTCGGTGTTTTCCTGAGGGACAAAGAGGAGGGCGTTGATGGAGAGGGGAGCGTCGGCGCTGAAGTGCAGACGCAGGCTCGGGTCTTCGTAAGCGTGGGACTGGAATTTATAGAATTCGTTGTACTCCTCGTCTTTGATCTCGTTCTTGCTGCGCAGCCAGAGCGCCGTGACGGTGTTGATGTGTTTCGTGTTGAGGTTGACGGGAAACGAAACGAAGGCGCTGTAGCGCTCGAGGATATCCTTGATGCGGCCATCTTGTGCGTACTCGGAGCACTCGTCTTTGAGTTCGATTACGATCTTGGAGCCGCGGCTCAGATCGGCGACTTCCTCGATCTCATAGCTGCCGGAACCATCGCTCGACCAGACGTGCCCGGGTTCACCGGCTTTCCAAGAGCGGGAATAAACTTTGACGGTCTTCGCGACCATGAAAGCCGAATAAAAACCCACACCGAACTGACCGATCAGATTGCTGTTTTTGGCGCCGCCTTCGCCGAGAGCTTTGAGAAATGCTTTCGAACCGGAGTGGGCGATGGTGCCTAGGTTCTCGACGAGTTCATCGCGCGTCATACCGATGCCGGTGTCCTGGATCGTGAGCGTCTTAGCTTTGTCGTCAGTGGTGAGGGTGATCTCGAGGGCCGCCTTGTCGTCGAGAATGTCCTTCTCGGTCAACTGGGTGTGGCGGAGCTTTTCCAAGGCGTCGGAGGCGTTCGACACCAGCTCACGGACAAAGATTTCCTTTTCCGTGTAGAGTGAATGGATGACGATATCGAGCAGTTGCTTGATCTCGGCTTGGAACTCGAATTTCTGCGGTGTAGCGGTGGACATAGATAGGGGCGGTCAACTTACTGGTCGCCCGGGAAAAATCAAGGAGCAGGGCGGAATATCCTGAATTCCGATGGCAGTATCTATGCCAGAGGTACAAAAAACGCGGAAACAGAGATTTAGGAAAAAAGGGGGCAGGAATTAGAGCATCCGCTCGCTCCAAATCGGCGGGATGCGACTTGCAACGGGGTGCGAGCTGCGCGCGATGGAATGAATTAGCAGGAGGGGCTTTTTATGCCCCGATTCGAATATTAGATTCTCCTTCACGCCACAATCGGGGCATAAAGCCCCTCCTACAGCCCAGCAGTGTCCGCGCCCTATTTCAATTTGGTTGGAAAAAGTCCAACGGCACCAACTGCACTGGCCCGAGCAGGCCGGATGGCTGCAGCGGCCAAGTTGAGGCGTCGAACGGTTTGTAGAAGATGTTCACGAAGTTGATTTCGTGGAATTTCTTCCATTCCACTTTGCGCTGGTCGAGATCGCGGATGCGATTCGCGGCGAGATTGGTGACTTCGAGTGCGAGCGTGTTTTTGCCGGACTTTAAATACGCGCCGATTTTCGTGCGCATTGGCAGCGACCAGACCAAATCGGTTTCGACGCCGTTCACAAAGACGCGCGCGGTTTCCCGCACGTCGCCGAGGTCGAGTTGCCAGTCGTCGGCTTTGACGCCGGCGGGCAACATGAATTCGGTTTCGTAGCGTGCGGTGCCGGCGAAGCGTTCCCATTCGCCGCCCTGTGATGTCCATGAGGCAAGTTCGTGGGTGGTGAATGCGGAGGGCAATTCTGGTCCGCCGCGGACCGCGGTCACGTGCCAATCGCCGTGGAGCGCGACCGGTGTACCGGTGTGCGAATATGCGAGGTGACTTCCTTTCGTATTGTGCGAAGAGAGAGTTTTGATGAAGCAAGATTCGCCTGGTGCCAGTTGCAGATAAATTTCCGCGCCACCGGCGTGTTGACGGATCGTGGCCACATTGGCTTCCCCCCGACGAGGATTCATTTGCCACGCGGATTGCGCCTGACGGCCAAGGCGCGCCCAGCCGTCAACGCGCTCGGCACCGAGATTGGCGATAAAGTAAAGGGGACCGTCGTCTTCGCTGCGTCGGATGAATTGCAGGCCCATCTGAACTAATGGCTCGCGCGAGACTTTGGCTTCGGCGAGCAGTGCCGGCAAATCGTGGCCAACAATCACGCGGCCTTCGCCAAGGTGGGCGGTGCGCAGGCCCTTCGAGTCAGAGGCGCTCCACGTGAGCGAGGCGAGCGCGGCTTTAAATTTCGTTCGCCGCGCTTCAAGTGAGCCGAATCCCGGCACATCGGCGGGAAGGGAATCTCGGAAGAGAATCGTGGCACCGGATTTTGCGAGCGAGAGCAGGTGTTCCAGGGTCTCGAGCGGCATGTGCGAGGTCATCGGGACCAGCACTGCTTGATAGTACGTGAAGCTCGATGGTTCATCATCATGGCTTACTGCGATGGCCGGAGGTTCGTATTGCCAGTTTCCGACGTGCGTGTTCACGACGTTCGCTTGTTTGAACTGAGCGTCGGAGATCAGATCGTAAGCGTAGCCGCCGGCATTGAGTTCGTTCATCAGCTGTCCGGCCGTAGAGGCTTCAAGCCAGTTGGCATGGACTGTGAGTTGGATTTGCTGGCCTTCGGGATTGTGCCATAGGTCGTGGGTCGGCCAGTAAATGAGGAGGTCGTTGTCGGGCTTGCCGGCTTGGAGCAGAGATTGGCAACGCGCGATGTAGGCGTTGAGCCCATCGCTTAAATCGCGCCAGAGCGGATTGCGGGTGTTCAACTGCGACGACGCGTAGAACAACCAGCCCGGCCACGGTGCGTCTTCGGGCGAGTACGCGTTGCCGTGATAATAAACGTGATTGATGCCGGCCAAAAAAAGTTGATCGAGCTCGGGCTTCATCTCCGAAGGCGCGACGTGGAAATGTTCGCGCAACCACGTGAACGTCTCGGAAGAGGCGAAGGGTTTGCCCATCAGGTGCGCGGCGGACGACGCGAAGCGGTGAATGATCGGCGGGTGCCCGGGGCGTCCGACCTCGGCGGGATCGTGGCGAAAACCGGGAATGGGGAACGAGACCGAACTGAAGATTTCCGTTTCGGGAATGTCGGCGGCGCCATAGAGATCGAGGAGATTGCCGGGTGAGCCGTGAGCTTGGTTGCGTGTGGTCTCGCCACGGGCATGCGCCCAATCGACCCACGTGTGAATGTAGTCGAGGTGCAGCGCACCGAGCGTGGTGCGATAGTCCGCCTTGATGCGAGCCACGGTGTCGGGATCGCCTTGGCCATTCAACTCGGCGGCGTGGTCGCGGAGATCGTAACCGTGCAGTTCGATAAATTTAGCTGGAACTTCGTTGGCCCAATTCGCCTGGTACTCGAATGAATCGTGGAACTGGCTGTTGATGGTCCCGGGCGGGAGTGTCGCGAGCGCTTTCGTGAACGGCGCGAGATAACGTGTCATCGCGGCGGTAGAATACGGGTTAAGCACAAAGCCTTCGCCGCCGGGCGCGGAGCGTTTCACTTTAAAATTCGTCGAGACTGGCGCGATTTTTCCGTCCGGACCGAAGGCGAGCTTCAATTCGACATCCGCTCCTCCGACTTCGGGTCCGCCGAAAGGCCAGCCGGTGCCCGTTGCCATATCCACGCCGAGTCCGAGTCGTTTCGCTTCGGCGCCCACGTGCGAGAGCATCTCGATATATTTTGGTGAGAGGAATGAAATGAAGCGATCTTCGTAGCCTTTTGCACCGTAGATCGGCGTGATCTCCACGCCGCCGAAACCGGCCGCTGCCATGGCTTCGAGTTCGCGCGTGAGATTGGGTTTGTCGACCGCACTGCCGAGCCACCACCAACGCGTCCACGGTTTGTTTTCGCGGGTCGGCGTGGGCCACGCTTGGGCGGATGAATCGGCGCCACGCATTGCGCCGAACAGCGAAAGGCAGGAAAGTAGCAGCAACAGAATTCGCGGCGTTTTCATGGGGTTCGATTACAGTGCGAAACGAAACTGCGGTCGCAACGGCACAATCGTGCGGACAGTAAGACGGAATGAACGATGAGGGGCGATAAACGATACGGCGTATTTCGGCATGAGGCCGAACGAGGAAGAGGTGGATCGAACTGTAGGAGCTTGTTTACAAGCGATTCCGCGCGATGTCCGACGGTGAGCGAACTGAATCGCTTGTAAACAAGCTCCTACACCCGGAGGAATTCCCTGAAGTGTGGCGGAATTATCGTTCGAAAAATCCGCTGATGAAATTCTTCTTCTTTGGAGTTGTTGCCCCCGTCGCTGTCCTGTCTGCATTCATCTCGGGCACGCCGAGCACGGGCTCATAGTGACCGCCTTTCTTATAAAGAATGACCACGTCCTGCATGCCCCAGGCTTCCTCGAGGTACGAACGCATGATGATATCCGGGTAACGTTGCAGCGTGCGCATCAGCCACTCGGGTGATGTCACCGCCACGCCGTAATCGCCGTGTTCTTTCTCGAAATATTTCTGATAGGCAAAACCGGTGCGCGAGAATTCCTCGAGCAGGGCGGCCTTGTCGATGTTCTCCGTCACGTTCCTTCGGCCGCGGGCGAGCAGGCTGGTGTAACAACGGCCTTGCGTGGTGAAGATGATCACGCCGCATTCACGGGTCCATTTCACCAGACAGTCGAGCGTCGCGAGCCAGCGGTCCTGACTCAAATGCGTGACGAGTGAGCCGACCCAGATCAGATCGAATTGCGCTTTGAACGGCACCTGGCGCAGATCGGGTTCGGAATAGACGGGCAGGGCGCCAAACTGCTTCGCGCAAAAATCCACGCCGTCGCGGTCGAGATCGCAGGCGGTGATTTTTGCATAACCATAATGCGCCCGCAACCAGCGGAGCACGCGGCCGTGGCCGCAGGGCAGATCGAGGATATCAGGGTAGTGCGGTTTGTCGCAGAGTTCGCTGGAAAATTTGATCAGTTCGAGTGCACGTCGGCCGAGGTCGAAGTATTGCTCCGGCATGTCGGGCGCGACCATGCCGTCACGTGGGGCGATGGTGCGGTCAACGGGCAGGGAACTGAAATCATAAAGCGGCTTCATGGGCGGTGGGCGGATCAAGGCGCGCGGGTTGCGCCGCGTCAATCGCGAGTCTGCAATACCGCGCGGACCGGTGAGCCGTCCGCTCCTTGGATGCGGAGTGGCAGCGCGATCAAATCGTAGATGCCCGCCGTGACGTCGCGCAGATCGAGGTTTTCAAGAATAAAGATTCCCGCGCGATTGAGGAGGTGATGGTTCGGCATGCCCGAACTCGTGAGCGAGTCCACCGACGGCACATCGAGACCAATCAATCGCACGCCGCGCGCGGCCAGCCACGCGGGGGTTGCCTGATCCAGCGCGGGCCACGTCGTGGGGAACACGCTCATATCCGTCCAAGTATCACTGCGAAAAAGCACTCGCGGCGTGTCGGTGAAATCAAGTCCCGCGAGCAACGCCGGCGTGATTAGCGCATGTGAGCGAATGTCCACCACGCGCGCCGGGCCGACAAAAAGATCGAGCGGCATTTCGTCGATGCGCAGCCCGGCTTCATTGTAGTGATAAGCGGCATCCGCGTGCGTTCCCGCGTGCAGCCCCATCGTGATGCGACCGACGTTGGCGTCGGAGCCAAGGGCTTTGCTGGCGGAAAATGAAAACGCCACCGGGGTGTCGCCCGGCCACACCGGCATGCCCGTGGTGATGGGCCGGCTGATATCGATTAATTTCATGGGCGGTGGCGACAGTGGTGGCGGTAGGCAGAGCAGGGAAAGTGCGAGTTTTTAGGAGGGGGCTAACAGGTTGTCGAGCCGGCAGCGGGAGGAACTTAATTGTCGGGCATAAGGCCGTCGCTTGCGACGTGCCTCGGTGCGCCAAGGTCTGAATGAGGGCACCCCGCCCACAATTGATCCTACGACTTCGCGCGCCGCACTTCCCCTCACACCCGGCATTGACAGCGGCCGCGCGCTGCGCCAACAAGATGACGGAATGAATCGTTTTGCCGCCTTCTTTTATTTTGGTTTTGCGGGTTACTTTACCCCGCAAACTGGAGGCGGCTTGTCCCCACGCAAACTCTGATCTGACATTAGAGCCACTTTGCAAAGGAGCCGCCCCAACCCGGGCGGCTTTTTTGTTTTTAAACCCATTCACTTTGACCACGAATTTCACAGATCAACACGGATATGGATCGGACTCGATTAGCCCCATGCACTGGGCTGGCGAGCGCGATCAGCTTCATCTTGGATATTCTCAATCGTCTCAAAACCATTGGAGTTGCCCGCGAAACACGCGAAAGGCGCGAAAATCGGAAATGAATCAGAACTTCGATCTCACTGAATTGACTTCAGCGGTGGACATGGAGGATTTGTTTTTCATGTCTTTGCTGAAATCCATTTCGTGTATTTCGCGTGTTTCGCGGGCAGCTCATCTGTCTTGCTCATCCGTGTATATCCGTGAAATCCGTGGTTAAAATTTCCCCGCCTAAAACTTCATTCCTCGTCTCATGATCCTCCCGAAAAATAATCGTCTATCCCTTGAAGAAATTGCCGAAATCACCGCGATCGTGACCGAGTTCGGCTGTCGCATTCAGCCGATCGTTGGCGCCGTTCGGACCATTTACGCCATCGTCGGTGACGAGCGACATGAGTTGATGATTAATCGACTGGAAGGGCTTTCGTATGTCGATCGCGTCGACACCATTCAGTCGCCGCACAAGCTGATGGATATCAAGTCCGATCTCGCGAGTCACCGCGTCAAAATTGGCGGCGTCACTCTCGGTGAGGAGCTGCTGGTCATGGCCGGTCTCTGCACGATCGACCCGAAGAATCCGAATTATTTCTACGAGACCGCCCAAGCCGTCAAAGAAGCGGGCGCCCACGCGTTGCGCGGCGGAGTCTGGAAGCCGCGCACGAATCCCTATGCGTTCCAGGGCGACAACCGCTCACTGGATATTTTGATGGAAGGTTCGCGCCGCACGGGTCTCCCCGTCGACACCGAGGTGATGGACGAAGAACAACTCCGTCTCGCGCTCGACGCTGGCGTGCAGATCTTGCAGGTGGGTGCGCGCAACGCGCTCAATTATTCCCTGCTCCGCCAAATCGGCAAAGCTATCGCCGGCAAGCCGACCGCCGTTCTCCTCAAACGCGGCATGCACCTCGGCACGTTGAACGAATTTATCTCCGCCGCCGAATACATCGTGAACTTCGGCAACCCGAACGTCATTCTCTGTCCGCGCGGTACGCAGCCCGGGCTCGATGGTTACCGGAATCACCCGGATGAATCCATCACGCCACTGCTGAAAGAGCGCACGTGGGCTCCGGTAGTCGTCGATCCGTCGCATTCCGTGGGTAAGGCCGCCTATGTGCCGGCCTGCGCGCTCGCCGCCGTGGCTTACGGCGCGGATGGACTCTGCATTGAGGCGCACATCAGCCCGAGTCACGGGCTTGGTGACGACCCGAAACAGGCCGTCACCCCGAAGGCGCTTGCAGAGTTGATTATCCGGGCCAAGGCCCTCCATGCTCTGCGCCGTATCGCTCCACTTTCCGCCATCGCCCCATGAAACAGAAACTCGCCAAGATCCGCACCAAGATCGATTCACTCGATCAGAAGGTAGTTAAATTGCTCAACACGCGCCTCAAGTGCGCGCAAGAGATCGGTGAATTGAAGCGCGGCGCCCGGGGCCGCATTTATGTCGCAGAACGCGAAGCCGATGTTCTCCGTCGCGTGCAGGCGACGAACACTGGTCCGCTCAAGCCCGCCGCGCTGCAGGCCATTTATCGCGAGATTATGTCTGCGGCGCTCGCGTTGGAAAAGCCGCTTTGCATCGCCTATCTCGGGCCCGAAGCCACCAACACGCATCAGGCCGCGTTGCGCAAATTCGGCTCCAGCGTGGAATACCGGCCGATTCCGACGATTGCCGATATCTTCACGGCCGTGGAAAAAGGTGAAGCGGACTACGGCGTGGTTCCCGTGGAAAATTCCACTGAAGGCTCCGTGCGTGATTCACTCGACCTGTTCGTCGAGACGCCACTCAAAATTGTCGCCGAGATCCACCAGGATATTGATCACACATTACTGTCCAACGAGCCTCTCGACAAAATCAAAAAAGTTTACTCGAAGGATCAGGCGCTCGCGCAATGCCGGCGTTGGCTGCAACGGCACCTGCCGCACGCGCAACTGGTCGATGTCGACAGCACCGCACTGGGCGTGCAAATCGCCGCGAAAGAAAAAGGCGCGGCCGCGATTGCGCCCCGTCTCGCTGGAGAACGCTACGGTGTGCCCGTCATAGCGACGAATATTCAGGACTTGAAAAACAACACGTCACGCTTCGTGTTTCTCGGTCGCGACGCTTCCGGTTCCGCCGGCAGTGGTCACGATAAGACGAGTCTGCTCGTCTCGCTGCATCACGAACCCGGTGCGTTGCTCCACGCGCTCGCACCGTTCAATCGCCGTAAGTTGAATCTCACGCGCATCGAGTCGCGTCCGAGTAAGTTGAAGCCGTGGGACTACATCTTTTTCTTGGATGTGACGGGGCATTACGAGGACCCGGCGATGCAAGCCGCATTGAAGGAACTCAGCCGGAAATGTCCGCTGGTGAAATGGCTCGGCAGCTACCCCGTGGCGAAGCGGTAAGAAGACGTCGTTCAGTTTTCCAATTGTAAGGCCGGCGCGCACCCGGCCTTTTTTTGCCCTGGGAATTCGTGCTGGCTGGCGTGGTCGCACGCGACGCCGTCAGACTTTCGCGGACAGAGGTGCCCAGGAAATTAAATACACGAAACGAAATCCGAGTCCGTCCTTCGCTCCCTTCGAAACCTTCGCGAGACAATGATTCTTCCATGGCGGGATTAGCGCTCGCCCGCTGTCAGTTGAGCGGTAACGCTCGCTTAACTCTTAGCCCCCGGTTTACTCTGCCTTTCTATGATGAAATATGAATATTCGACCGTGGTTTTTGATACGACGGCATTCTTCATCGGATCGAAGTTGAATCACGAACGCTTTCACGAAAAGCTGAACGAGTACGGCCGGGAGGGTTGGGAGCTGGTGAACGCCCTCGATCTGAATCGCGGAAATGGAGTGACCTACGAGGTGATCGCAATCTTCAAACGACCGTTGGGTGCTTGAAACCTGCTGACCGAGTTTGATCAATGGCGCAAAGCATTGAGGCGTTTCCAAGCCTCTCCATGATCCTCAATTCCACAGTCCGATCTCGTCACAGAGATCATAGAGTTCGGAAGGAGTGCCTAGAGAAATACTTATTGCTTGGTGATCCTCAAATTCGAATTCACCTGCTGGGTGATAGTGCGTTCGGATAATTTTCTGCGGCATTTCTCTGTGCGCTCCGTGCTTACCTCGGTGCACTCTGTGTCCAATTGCGTTTTTGAGGATGATATTGACCGATGATATCGCTGCGGTCGATTGGGAGAAGCTTTCGCTTATTTTTAAGCGCACCGCTGGGCAATCGCGCTGCGCTTGGGTTGCGCGATTTTGGTTATAAAGCCCGACCAAGCGACCATCAGGGCGTGCGGGCGATGCGGACGAGCAGATCCTTTGATTCCACCGTGTCGCCGATCACGACAGTGAGCTCACTGACGACGCCAGCGCAGGGGGCGTAAACAGTGGTCTGCATTTTCATCGCTTCCATCATCAGCAGCTTGTCGCCTTTGGCCACTTTGGTTCCGACTGAGACGCCCAGCGTGACGATCAATCCCGGAATCGGCGCGGCAATTTGGGTGACGTCGGCGAGATCCGCTTTGGTTCGCGCCTTGGTTTTTGGCACGATGGTCTTGTCGATAATGTAGACTTCGCGCCCGGTGCCGTTGAGTTCGTAACTGACCGTGCGCCGGCCGTCCTTGTCCGGTGCGCCGATGGAAATGAGTCGTACGATGAGCACTTTACCTTCCTCAATGTTTACGGAAATTTCTTCGCCCGGTTTAAGGCCGTAATAGAATGCCGGGGTGGGAATGACACTCACGTCGCTGTAAGCCTGTTGATGTTTCGCAAATTCAGTGAAGACGGCGGGATACATCAGGTGCGAATAGAGGTCGTCGTCGCTGGCGGCACGCTTGAGTTTTTCCGTCAATTCGGTCCGCGTCTTTTTCAAGTCGATCGCTTGAGCTGAAGCCGAGATTTTCGCTTTGGCGTCGTGCCGGTATTTTGCCTGCGCGGCCTGGTGTTTCTTCTCGCCTAAAATCACCAGCGAAACTTTCTCCGGCCAACCCTCATCGGGCCAGCCAAGACCGCCGGACATCATGTCGATAACTGACTCGGGAAATGAAATGGATCCGGGTTCGAGGTTCACGACATCAGCGGGTTTGATGCCGCGCGTGAAAAGAAAGAGGGCCATGTCGCCGACAACTTTCGAGGAGGGGGTGACTTTGACGATGTCGCCGAAGAGCTGGTTGACCTCGGCATAGCCGCGCGCGATTTCGGGCCAGCGGTGGGCGACGCCCATCGAGGTGGCCTGCTCCTTGAGGTTGGTGTATTGCCCGCCGGGCATTTCGTGCAGGTAAACTTCGGCCGAGCCGCTCTTCGGCGCGGTGTCGAACGGGGTGTAGTAAACGCGAACTGCTTCCCAGTAGTCTGAGAAATCGTTAAGCGCCGGCAGATCAAGCTTCGTGTCACGCGGGGTGTGTTGGAGCGCGGCGACGATCGAGTTGAGGTTCGGCTGCGAGGTGCTGCCGCTCATCGAAGCGAGGGCAAGATCCACCACGTCTACTCCGGCATCGGCCGCGCGCAGGACACTGGCCGCAGCGATGCCACTGGTGTCGTGCGTGTGGAAATGAATCGGCAGGCCCACTTCTTCCTTCAACGCCTTGACGAGTTTTTGCGCAGCGTAGGGCCGGCAAAGACCGGCCATGTCTTTGATCGCGAGGAAATGTGCGCCCATTTTTTCCAGTTCCTTGGCGAGCCGAATATAATACTTCAGGGAAAATTTATCGCGTTTCTCATCGAGGATATCGCCCGTGTAGCAAAGGGCGGCTTCGCAAATGCCGTGGGTGGCGTTGACTGATTCCATCGCCACGCGCAGGTTGGGCAGATAATTCAGCGAGTCGAACACCCGGAAAATATCCATGCCGTTAGCGGCCGCGTGTTTCACGAAACCAGCCACCACGTTGTCGGGATAATTGGTGTAGCCGACCGCGTTGGCGCCGCGGAATAACATCTGAAAACAAATGTTCGGTACGCGGGTGCGGAGCTGGCGGAGCCGCTCCCACGGGTCTTCATTAAGGAAACGCATGGCGGTGTCGAAGGTCGCACCGCCCCACATTTCCAGGGAGAAAAGTTCCGGCGCGCGGTGGGCGAGCGCGTCGGCCGCCGCGAGCATGTCATAGCTGCGCACGCGAGTGGCCATCAACGATTGGTGAGCGTCACGCCACGTGGTGTCGGTGACGAGGAGCCGCTTTTGTTTTAGCGTCCACTCGGCAAATTTCTTTGGTCCGAGCTGGAGCAGGAGCTGGCGCGTGCCACTGGGTGGCGGCACGAGGTGGTTGCTTGTGAGGACGGGCGCGGGAGTGAATGGTTTTTCCGGACGGTAGCCCTTGGCATGCGGGTTGCCATTGACCACGACGTTGCTGAGAAAAGTCAGGAGCTTGGTTGCCCGATCTCGGCGCGGTTTGAAATTGAACAGCTCCGGCGTCGTATCGATGAGGGTGGTTGTGGCCTGCCCGGCGCGAAACAGCGGATGGGCAATGAGATTCTCGAGGAAGGGGATGTTGGTTTTGACGCCACGGATGCGGAACTCGGAGAGCACGCGGCGCGCGCGGTTCATCGCCAGCTCGTAGGTCTGCGCACTCGTGATGCTTTTCACCAACAGTGAATCGTAGAAGGGCGTGATGACGGCTCCGGAGTAGCCCATGCCGCCATCGAGGCGGACGCCGAATCCGCCCGGTGAGCGATAGGCGAGGATGCGGCCGTAATCGGGAATGAATTTATTTTCCGGATCTTCGGTCGTGATGCGGCATTGGATGGCGTAACCATTGCGTGGAATGTCGGCTTGCAGCGGCATGCCCACTTCCGGCGAGTGAAGCGCGTAGCCTTGCGCGATTAAGATTTGCGCGCGGACCAGATCCAGCCCGGTGATGACTTCGGTCACGGTGTGCTCGACCTGGATGCGCGGGTTCATTTCGATGAAGAACCATTCGTGACGGTCGAGATCGTAGAGGAATTCGACGGTGCCCGCGTTGTCGTAGCGAATTTCGCGGGCCATCCGCGCGGCCGCATCACACAGTTCGCGGATTATTTTTTCCGGCAAACCGAAGGAGGGCGCGACCTCGACCACTTTTTGGTGACGGCGCTGGACGGAGCAGTCGCGCTCGTGCAGGTGGATGACGTTGCCGTGTTTGTCCCCGAGGATTTGCACTTCGATGTGTTTGGCGCGGGGAATATATTTTTCGAGGAAGACGGCGGGGTTGCCGAATGCGCGGTCGGCTTCGCCCTGGGCTTCGTCGAGGAGGGACGCGAGATCCGCGGCTTTTAACACGACGCGCATGCCGCGACCGCCGCCACCGAAAGCGGCTTTGATGATGAGCGGGAAGCCGATCGTTTTGGCGATCTTCATGGCCTCGTCGCGATCGGTCACCGGATTTTCGGTACCAGGCAGCGTGGGTACATTGATCCGCTGGGCGAGGGCGCGGGCGGCGGTTTTATCGCCCATCATCTCGAGTAAATCGGGGCGCGGTCCGACAAAGATTAATCCGGCCTTTTCGCAGGCGCGGGCGAAATGTGCATTTTCCGAGAGGAAACCGTAGCCCGGGTGAACGGCGTCCACTCCGTGCGATTTGGCTGTGGCGACAATACTGTCGATGTCGAGGTAGGCGGCGACCGGGCCTTTGCCCTGGCCGATCTGATAGGCCTCGTCCGCCTTGTAGCGATGGATGCACATCCGGTCTTCCTGAGCGAAAATGGCGACGGTGCGGAGATTCAGTTCGGTGCCGGCGCGAAAAATCCGCACGGCAATCTCACTGCGATTGGCGGCCATCAATTTCTTGATGGCGCGCGGCGCCGAGGGCTGGGGCGCAGGCGAGGCGGTTGCTTGACGAGACACTTTGGGGGTGGGGGCGTTGGGCATCGAGAGCGTCCCAGTGAATTGCTTTCTCTGGCGGCGACCCGCAACGCTAAATCGGCCGTGAGGGCTGCGCGGGAGGGCTTAGTCGGTAAAATTCAGTTAAGCGACTGGCCGGCCGTTCATTTCCCCGCTTTTCCGCAGTCGGTTCGTTCTTCAATTTTGGCTCGGCATGGGGGCGGGCTTCGCCTTTCTTGATCGGGTGCGTGCGCTGAAGATTTTATTTATCAGTCCTGAAGTTGAGCCGTTCGTCAAAGTGGGCGGACTCGCCGACATGGTGGGCGCGTTGCCCAAGGAACTCGCCAAGCTGGGCCATGACGTGCGCGTGGTTTGTCCGGCGTACGGATCAATCAAGGGCATCGCTGAATGGACCGCGCGGGCTGAGCCGCTCGGGGTCGATGTCGGCTCCGCGACGCATTGGGCGCGCACGTGGGAAACGGTGCTGCCCGGCACGAAGGTTCCGGCCTACTTCCTGGAGAATAATGGTTTTTTCTCCCGCCCGGAAGTTTACACGAGTCCGTGGGGCGCGTGTGAAGACAATGATCTGCGGTTTACGTTTTTCTCCCGCGGCGCGCTGACGCTTTGCCAGCAACTCGAGTGGTATCCCGATGTGATTCATTGCCACGATTGGACGACGGGGCTCGTGCCGATGATGCTGAACACGACGCTGCGCGGTACCCCGCTCGGACGGGCCGCGACGGTACTCACGATTCATAATTTGGAACATCAGGGCTATTCGCCGTCACGGATCATTCATTTTGCGCGTTTGCCGTGGGCGGATTTTCAACGCGACGGATTGGTCTCAGGCGAGATGGTCAACCTGATGAAAGCGGGGCTATTTCATTCGACGAAGCTCACGACGGTCAGTCCGACTTACGCGCGGGAAATCCAAACGCCGGATGGCGGATTTGGTTTGGATGGGGTGTTGCGTTTCCGGTCGGGCGATCTGGTTGGGATCGTTAACGGGATCGACGATGAATCGTGGGATCCGGCGCGGGATCGGACGCTGCCGGCGAATTATTCCGCGGCTGACTTGGCGGGAAAGGCCGGGTGCAAAGCGAAATTGCAGGAACGATTCGGGCTCGAGGTGAATCCGTCGGTGCCGATTTTTGGCGTCGTGTCGCGACTGGCGGAGCAAAAGGGACTCGATTTGCTGGCGGAGGCGTTACCCGGAATTTTGGATCGCATGAAAGTGCAAATCGTTCTGCTCGGGAATGGCGATTCGCGTTTGGAAAATACCTTCAATTGGGCGGCGCAAGCCTACAAAGGAAGTTTCGGGGCGCACATTGGCTTCGATGGAAAACTCGCGCGCCTGATTCAAGCGGGCAGTGATTTTTTCATTATGCCGAGCCGGACGGAACCGTGCGGCCTGACGCAGATGTATGCGATGCGTTACGGCACGCTGCCGGTCGTGCGCGCGACGGGCGGCCTGAAAGATACGGTGGAAAATTACGTGGAGGGCGCGGAGCACGGGACCGGATTTGTCTTTAACGATCCGACGGTTTCCGCCCTGTCGAACAGTGTGGGTTGGGCGTGCGCCACGTATTATGACCGGCCGAAGGAAATGGCCGGCTTGCAGCAACGCGCGATGGCCATGGATTTATCCTGGCGGCACAGCGCGAGCGAGTACGTCAATCTCTACCGCTGGGCGGTGGAAAGCAGGACGGGGGTTTTCCCGGGCTGAGTCGGCACGGGGAATCGGAGTTTCCCGCTAATGGATGCGAATGGACGCGATTTTTTTATTTCAATCCGAGGGACTGGCCGTTGCCAGAAATCGGTCCACCGGATCTGTGTCCTCTGAATTCGCGTTAATTCGCGGGATTTGCGGGTGAAGCTTTTTCTGGAATCAAGCTACGGTCGCTTTCGCGGTGTGGAAAAAGCGATTGTGGGCGACATCGTCGACTTGGATTTCCTCGTCGATCGTTTCCCATAAAATGGAGCGACCGCCGGCTTGAAGTTGAACTTTTCCTAGTTCGGACTGGGACGCGTCGATCAGTGTCGCGTATTTGCTGGCAGGGAAACTGACGGAGCGGCGATCGTTGATCTCAAGATAGATTCGGCGGCCCTGCACCCAGCAACGCAAGGCAGTGAGCGGTGGGGTGACAGGCTTGTCGGTGTTCATTCCTCAAGGATACGAAGGCGATTGGTAATAGCAATGTATCCTAAAATGCCGGTTCGCCCATGGCAGTTATAAGCATTGGGCTCGCGCTGAAACAGGTGAGGTGAACTGGGGTCGGTCGAGTCGCGCTCAATAATCGTCCATCACAACCCACATAATCCAAGTGAGGCCGATCCACACGAGGACGATTCCGGAACACGCCGCAACCAACACATACGGATTAGCCCGTCCGAACCATGCGACGGCGGCGAGCGAGCCGGTGCTTGGCACGAGCAACAGCCAGTAGTCGCGCTTGCGGCGGGATTTTACTTCCCTGATCTCGACGAGGTCCTTGCCGTCGCGTGGTTCAACGGTCCGGTTTTGTTGCAAGATCGCGAACACGTCATGTTCCGTTGATTTTCCCGCAGAGCCTTTCGGATTGAGCCGCTCAAACTCGCGCGGCTTCAGCTCATATTTTTTCGGCGGCGGATCGACGGGCTCCATGGAAAGGACGGTTGGCTGCGGCAGTGGCGATTGCAGCTTAAAAGCGTCGTTATGCCAATCACCTCAAGCTTCTGCACTTTACACCAAGCTCGCCAAGACCGCGAAGCACGATCTTATGATCCTAAATGCCGCAGTCAGTTAACCGCTAATTTTCGCTAATCGGCGCTAATGCAGGCAATCCTTGGCTATCGTTCAGGGGTTTTGTTCACCGATCAGGTGAACCACTTTTTGGTCCAGTGCTTTTTGAATTTCTTGATTGGCGTCAATTAGCGGTTTCTCATCTGAGTTTTCTAGGGAAGCGCTGAACAAATCAAAGTTATCGGTTTTTTGACCGGAAACGGTCGGTGGTGCCGAGGGTAGGGTAAAAATCGCAGCCGGTTACAGTGTTTCATGGCGCGCGGTGAGTGCGCGGCGAAGGGTTGGCTCGCTGC